>DAHXNM010000339.1 GCA_027365375.1 Ferrimicrobium sp.
GGGCCGAGCCAGTCAACCCAGTAGAGCTCGCCCTGCATCGACCAGCAGAGCTCACAGGCAGGAAGCTAGCACAAGGTCAGTTAAATGGACGTCCCGGTCCAGATCAAGGGTATGCGCTGTCGCTATACGAAAATCTAGCCGACAAGATCCAAACCATACCCGGCGAGCAACTCTCCGACATCCAGGCAGGAGTGGTAGCGTGTGCGATGGCTCGCGCTGCTGAGCTCGGGCGTGCCCCTATCCAGGCGGACCTGAAACGAGTGCTTGATCACTTTGGTTTCCTCGGAGGCGCAACCTCTGAACAGATTCGGACCCGTAAAGATCGTTTCCAGGGAATCAGCCACAACTATCAGTCACTCAGGCGAATGGTTGCCTTCACTGAGATGGAGATCAACCTCCAAGAATGACTCTTGGGCCCTTGCCCCAAGATACATAGTGCCAAGTCCAGTTAATCATGACTGAGGCCTTGTTGCGCGAGCCCAAGAGCGTAACAACGTGGAGCCCCAACCAGGCGAGCCAGGCAGGAGTACCGCTAAGCCGTATTCCATGTCCCACCTCTGCGACAGCAGCGCGGCGCCCGATCGTCGCCATCGTTCCTTTGTCTCGATACCGAAATGGGTACGTCGTCTCCCCATTTGCGAGCGCGCAGATCTGACGAGCTGCATGACGCCCCCCTTGGATGGCAGGTTGCGCGAGCTGTGGAAGTGGTTTACCACTCGGGTCAGACGCCAACGCAGTGTCACCAACTGCGAAAATATGCTCAGACCCGATTACTCTCAGATCACCACCCACCATAAGACGCCCACCCCTGCCGGTGGGAAGTCCCAAACGCCCAACGACAGCTGGAACCGCTACTCCGGCTGCCCAAAGAACGAGCCCGTTTTGAATCTCACGCCCACTATGGAGCAGGATAACGCCAGGCTCCAGCGCCTCCACCGTCTCCTCCAGCAGAACGGTCACCCCTCGGGTACGCAGCTCCCGGCGGGCATACTCCGATAGTTCCTCATGGAACGCCTCCAGAAGTCGCGGTTGCTGCTCGATGAGGATTACCTTGACATCGTCCGGGTTCAGACTGGTGTAATCGGTGTAGAGGGCCTTATGGGCGAGTTCAGCGATGGCACCAGCTAGCTCCACCCCTGTCGCACCGCCTCCAACGACTACAAAAGTGAGGGCACCATCACGTACACCATGAGCAACCGCCTGTTCGAACTGGCGAAAGAGATGGTTTCTAACATCAAGCGCCTCGTCAAGGGTGTAGATAGCGTGCGAGTACTCGCGGGCACCGGCTATGCCGAAGTAATTGACAGTCGCACCAACTCCGAGGATAAGGTAGTCATAATCGAGGGTTCGACCATCCTCTAGAACAATGAACTTACGCTCAGCATCGACCGAGGCCAACTCCCCTTGCTCGAACTTTGTTCTAGCCATACTCCTAATCACCGTTCGAATAGGAAAAGCAACGTCGCCGGGGTTCAGTCCCGCCGTCGCAACCTGATACAGGAGTGGTTGAAAGGTGGCAAAGTTATGACGATCCACCAAGGTCACATCGGCAGTAAACTTTGCAAGCTCCTCGACTGCCGCAAGTCCAGCAAAGCCTGCACCAACGACTACTACCCTGGGACGGCCTGGAGTACCTTGCGTAGGAACCGCTGCCGCTCTACGCTGACGGAGTCTTGTCGCTATCATGCCTACCTCCTCATACTTTGGATCGAGCATAGCGGGAGCGCCGTATGCAAGAGTTATCCTTCACAGTCTCTTAATCGTGCGTCGCCCTCACATCCAATCGACGTGACTGACGAGTAAGCGCCTGTCCGAGCTCAGAATCGGAGAGAAAAACAATCGCGACTCCTGCATCGAGAGCCTGCTTCATCCGCTCGATCACGCCGATTGAAGCCTGGTAAGATATCGGCGGCGCCACTACCCACACCGGCAGCAATCGAACCAACAGCATGGCCAGTGAGAGCTGGAATCGTCCATCTGTGTCTAGGTTCGCTGCCACTTCGTTGGCCGAGGATAGCAGTCCTACCTCCTCCAGCACCTCCCGAAAGGACGGTACCCTCCCGAGCCTAGGAGGACCAATCCTTACCGCAAGTGCGAGATGTTCGAGCACCTTGAGCGACGGCATCGGAGTGAACTCTGCGAACGCCATCGCCAACACCGACCTCGCCTCCCGGCTCCCGGCTTTAGCGCCCAGCACCATAATCTGCGCATCCGGTTCAAGGCCGAGGAAGGCGCGAACGACAAGATCCTGGGATCCACCGGTCAACAACATCGACCCTCCTTCGGAGAGGCTCCAGGTGCCTAGACGCACCGACACCCCTTCACGTGCCACCGATCCTCTCACCTCAAGCACCGTCCTAGGAGTCACGAATCTCTCCTTGCCACCAACTCGTCAATGAGATACCTACTACACCCATGATGGCCGAGAAACTCGTTCCGGTAATCACATACTCGAGAAACAAGCCGTGAACGGCGAACGCATTGTTGAGCTGGACTAGGGGTGCGAGCGCACAACCCGCAAGCGCGACCGCTAGCACCCCACTTACCCAACGTGACTGAAAAACTTCCTGGTCAGCTGCCATCACCCGAAGAGCAACACCGGCACCTATAAATCCGACCCCACACCCCAAAGCCAACACCAGCGCAGTCCCAAAGCCGATAAGAAAACTCTCCCGCCATGCTATGCCAACTGCTATAACCAGCAACAGGCTTGCAAGCAAGGCAGG
>DAHXNM010000090.1 GCA_027365375.1 Ferrimicrobium sp.
ACAGTAGCGGCGGTCGGACTCGAACCGACGACCCCACGATTATGAGCCGTGTGCTCTTACCTACTGAGCTACGCCGCCTTGCAGAGCCCCCTGTCGGAATCGAACCGACGACACCAGCCTTACCATGGCTGTGCTCTGCCGACTGAGCTAAGGGGGCAATACGTTTCAGGCTCAATCTATGATACTAGGTCATGGGAATCGTACCTCACGCCTTGCAACTTTTCACGCCTCTCTGGGCTTACATTCCCCAAACATTGGCACCAGCGTGAATGTTGTAGGCCGGTTTCCAGACCTTCTAGGCACGCTACCTGGTTCGGCACGTTCATGACCAGTCGTCTAGCTCCAACCGGGATTGATATCCGTCACCTCATCCCCCAGGATAGCGAACGGCTACGTCAGATCTACAACCATGCGGTGCTGTCGTCTACGGCGACGTTAGACCTCGAGCCACGGACGCATGCCGATCAAGAACGGTGGCTCGAACAGCATCTTGGCATCTACCCCGCCCTTGTAGCCGTTGCCAAAGAGCAGCCCATCGGCTACGCCTCGATCTCACCATTTCGCCCACGAGCGGGCTACAACTCGACCGTTGAGGACTCAGTGTACATCGACCCTAACTACCAGGGACAAGGCGTGGGACGGCTGTTGCTAGAACGTCTTGTCAACACGGCTACATCACTTGGCTTTCACAGCTGTATCGCCCACATAGTTGCTGATCATAAAGCTTCGCTGCAACTACACGTTGGCTGCGATTTTCGACTCGTGGGTGTTGAACGAGAGATCGGCCGAAAATTCGGGAGATGGATCGATATGGCCATCCTTCAGCGACAACTACGTTGAGCAGCACCCACTGGACCGCTCAGCATCCATCTCTAGCCTAGGCGTGGCCGCTGCTCTCGATTTGACAGCATCCGGCTGTATAGAAGCACTAGCCGTGGGCGTGGTCGTCCGCCCAAAAGTACCAAGCTGCAAGCGAACGGAAGGGCCGATATCGTTCTCCGTGCTCTATCAGTTCGGGCAACGATAGCGGCTGGCCATCCGACAGATGTCGTTGGACACTTCGCCTCATCGCCAGATCTCCTACCGGCCAGATGTCAAAACGCTGGAGATGAAACATGAGAAACATGTCAGCACTCCAGCTTCCAAAGCCGTACAATCCCTCGATAAACGTTCGTACTGATAGATCATCGAGCGAAGAAAGTTGAGAAAGTTCATCGGCTGACACCCTCTGGCAGAGTCGCTCCAAGGTTTTGATCTTCGGGCCTGAAAGCCCAATCCTGCGAAGCTCCTCTGGAGGGAGCGCTGCCATAGCCTCGGCCGCCAACCCAGTCGCGGCATCAAGGCGTTCGAGGATCGCCCGTGCCGACGAGCCTGACAGCTGCTGATACACCAAGGTCTCAACCAGGAAGCCAAAGGCGTCTTGCTCAGTGTGGCCGCCGCTACGGCCTGGATCGAAGGAATCCCTATATAGACGGGGAAGGCCATAGTCGCGATAGAACTCGGCGATCAGAGAACTCCGCTGGACCAGGATAGCAACAGCCTCCTCCAGCTCTAACCCGACACGCTCTAGCTGGGTCACTTGCTACGGTCGCCGATCCTCGCATCGTTCGCGACCCGACGACAGATCACGAATCAGAATCGATTCGAACGAACTGAGGTATCCAACGTTGGAGCCTGGGAGGGACCACCTCGGCAACCGCGACCCGAAAGCCGTCATAGACGTCCTTCGCCTCACGGAGGAGACTCGACCGGCGTCGATAGAGAATGGTAACAAGACCGGCGTAGCCAAGCCAAGCAAAAGCTGTGGGCGCACCCAAAAAGTCGATAGGCATCGCCGACAGAGTGAGCAGGATGAGAAAATCGACGGTCAGATCACCGGCGCCTAACGCCAACAACACAATCCCCCAACCGAGATACCAGGGCCAGATGACCGGACCGAGCACGACGGTTACGATTAAAATCACACCAGTCAATCGTACGATATTGGATCGTCGACTCCCAACAATCGTGATGCCACCTATGAGCAAGATACACAAGTCACCGAGAGCTCTAAACACGCCAACCACAAGGTGTGGCCCGAACGGAAGCCCGACATGAGCGAGCACCCAACCGATGGCGTAACCAACGAGTATGAGTGGGTCTTCGAAGGAGAGGACGGATCCTGGGGTAGACAGTGCTGGAATCCAGCCCATCCCCAGATGTGTCACTAGACCAAGGAGGTAGAAGATCGCCAAGGTAAGCATCACTGCGATTACGAGTCCGCGAAGCTTGCTGAGCACACGGTCAGAGTTACTCCAGTGGTAGCCCATAAAGCCAACCGCTACAATCGCTGGCACCTTGACCGACGCCGCTAGAGCTACCACCACGATACCTGCCAACCTACGATCCTTGAGGAACAGATAGATTCCAACCACCATGAGGGCAGTCATCAAGGCATCATTATGCCCCGACGATGCAAAGGTATACAACAAAATCGGGTTGGCTGCGCTGAGGGCGAAGGCTAGGTCTCGATTGACACCAAGCAAATCCGCGATCTTGAGGATAAAGATACCGATAACGACGACAGAGGCGAGAGCAACCAGCCGAAGCAAAAGCACGGTCATCATCGGAGAGTGGCCCGAAAGCTGAACGAGTCCCCCAGCCAAGTACAGGAACAGTGGGCCGTAGGGGGCCTTTGCCATTCCCCACAGTGGGTCGACGGTGGAACGATAGGCACTGTTGCCAAGCAAAGCTGGGCCACCGCTATACGGGTTAATTCCGAGCGTGACCATACGACCTTGAGCTGCATACGAGTAGACGTCCCGTGAAAACAGCGGTCCAGCAACCATCAGCGGCAACACCCAAAGGCCAAACAAAAGCCACTTGTAGCGAAGCTGTTCGCCACGCCGAGTGCCGACGACAATTCTGAGCCAGGCAACCGCGGTCAGAATAAGGCCGTAATAGATCAACGACTCAGCCAACAACTCCACGATCAAATTCCCTGGGTGCGGAGTGGCATTCACCCCGAGGTACCAAGACCCAGGTATCTTCGAAGTGAAGGGAGAGTTTGGTTGCAGTGAACCGACGAAGACTAGCAGCGAACCGATAAATCCAGTTGAGATCGGATTGACATTCATCAGATTGTCGACGTTGGCCCAGCCAAACCAGCGCCTGATCGTGCGGAAGCGGCCTCCTGACCTGTCTCCGTGGAGAGTAGGAACTAGACGAATGCCATCCTTGTTGCTCAACTCCTCGAAGCCGTCACTGGGTAGCGAGTCGTCGCTCGAACGACGAAGCCGCGATTTTCCCATTGGCCGACCCCGGTTGGGACCTTCGGTTGGGTGACTGCTGTCCTTATCCATGAGTTCGCTCTAGTCTAGCGCGGAGAGACTGCTCTTGCATCGCTCCGCGCCATACCGCCATGTGGGCCGGGAGGGATTCGAACCCCCGTAGGCGTACGCCGGCAGATTTACAGTCTGCTCCCATTGGCCACTCGGGCACCGACCCTGGTGAGGACATAATAGTCTACCAGTATGCCATCTTTCGACGTAGTCTCAGAGATTGATATCCAAGAAGTCAAAAATGCAGTTGACCAGGCGAGTCGCGAGATCGCGACGCGCTTCGACTTCAAGAATACCGATTCATCGATTGTCTTCAACGAGAACGACCTTCTCATCACCCTCGCATCTAACACTCCAGACCGGCTAAAAGCGGTCATGACCGTACTTGAAGAGCGTTTCGTGAAGCGTTCTGTCTCCTTAAAATCGCTCGACCGACAAAAGGTGGAAGATGCCGCCAAGGGCACTGTACGCCAAGCTATTCGTCTTCTGTCAGGTCTAGAGGGAGATCGCGCCAAAGTGGTTACCCAAGCCGTCAAGGCGATGGGGATGAAGGGGATCCAGGCGCAGATCCAGGGAGATCAGGTAAGGGTAACCGGCAAGAAGCGCGATGATCTCCAGGTGGTGATGGGACAACTCAAAGAGCAGGTCGCTGACATTCCGCTACAGTTCGTCAATTTTCGCGACTAAGCACCCCCAATGGGGACGACCTATCATCTGCAACCCGGACAGAAGGCTGTGGTAGTCTCTAGCGCAATCCTTGATCAGCGCTTGGATGATATTCGTTCCGAACTCGAAGCGGCGACGGCTGGCCTAAGCGCCAACGACATCATCATCGTCTGCGGCAATCTCAGCAACGTCGAGGCCCGCCAGAATCTAGCCGTCCTGAACAGCTATCGTCGGCTGACCTACATCGTCGCCAACAACATCGAACTCGAGGATCTCATGCCGATGATGGCGACTCCCCAGGAGAACCAGCTCGACCCGTACGGCAACCCACACTGGTGCTCAAGTCTTGAACTCACCTATGAAGACCATGGCATCAGGCGTCTGCTCGTTGACCCCGGCACCTCCTATCGTCAATCCGATGACCCTCGGGCTGCAATTCTCGACCGCTTAAGTAGGCAGGGACGCCGCTTTGTCGATGCGGTTTACCTCAACCCACAGGCATCAATCCGGCAATACATCGCCTCTCGATCCTTCTACCAAAAGATGCGACTCCTAACTACGTGGGTGACCATCCCAGTGCTTCTCGTTCTGGCGATTCTGGTCCCACTAATGTTCGCTCATCGTGTACTGGATCAACGGTCCACAGCGCTAATGACGAGTTCGGAAATCTTAGCTATCGCAGTCGTTCTCGATCTCGTGCTGGCGGTCGCGGTGTCGATCTTCAGCAGTCGTCGCATACTCCGGATCCTCGATGAGCCGCTAAAGACAGCCATGCGAGCCTATGATCCGAATGAGTCCGAGCGACTACAACTCGACGAGCTCTCCCGCGATGGATACCATGGCCTGATCAGTGCGGGCACCCATAGCAAGGAACTTCTTAGAGTCGCCGATGTCATTTTTGCAAGTCCTGGCAACTTTGGTATCAGCATCAACCGAACGCCAACACGGATTCCGATTCCAGCCATGTATCTCTCTATGATCGATGCCTCCTGGTTGGAGCTTGAGCCCGGAGCCACCCTTCGAATCAGCCTATGGTCGCTCCAACGACTCAGGACCCGCTCACGATTTCTGCGGCTCTTAGTCATGCCTGAGCTGCGAAGACCTACTCCCCGGCTACTCGCTGCCACTCCCGATGGTCCGGTCTACTCTCCTATGGTTAGAGCTTTGCACACCGGCAACCTGCGCTTCCGTCGCGTGATCGCAATCATCGTTTTCCTGGGTGGGATCGTTGAACTCGCTAGCGCACTGTTGCCACCTCTGCATCATCACCTGAGACTCACCACATTACTGTTTCCAAGCATCGCCTTATTCGTGCGCCACTACGCCAATGCGCTAGCTGCCACCGCTGGTGTAGGCATGATTGCAGTAGCACTCGGTCTCCACGCAGGTCGAAGGCGATCATTTCAGATCTCCATTGCTGTCGCTACTCTCGCCTTCCTGGCCAATCTTGGCCGTGGAGGCGACCTCGCGACAATGATCGTTCTTGCAGTTGTCCTCGCGGTACTGCTCGTCAACCGGCACGCCTTCGATCAACCCACACCAACCAAACCTACGCTCTCTCGACTGGTCAGGGTTATGGTAACGATGATCCTGCTGTGGATCGTCGCCGTAATAGTAACGCTGGTGGCGCAACTTTTTATCCGCCACCACCAACCTGATCGTCTCTTGTCCGCCTTCGGGAGTATCGTGACCGTGTCTTTTGGGCTCTCATCTCGCGCCCCGTCCCCCTTTGAGCATCCCTATCTTCGAGATGCGCTGCAGTTGTCGATGCTAGTCCTGCTCCTCATCGGCATCTGGGCGATCTTGGCTCCGCTATCTACACGCGTTCACCTCGAGGGTCGATCCTCGCCCAGCGTTGAGGCATTTGGTCGTATCTTGGCAGCTCACCCGCAAAGTACACTCGACTACTTTGCACTGCGAGATGACAAAATGCGTTGGGTTCGTCATGGAGTAATCATTGCCTACGGAATATTTGGCTCCACAGTCATCGTCTCACCAGACCCCATAGGTCCCCGATCCAACTCTCGGCTCGCCTTCGTCGAGTTCTATGCAGAGATGAAACGACAAGGGCGTTCCGTTGCCATCCTCGGTGCAAGTACCTCTTGGCAAACGGCCTACCAGGCGATGAACATGCGTAGCTACTACATAGGAGATGAGGCTCTCGTTGCCCTTGACGGGCTCGACTTAGCGGGCAAACGACACAAGAGCCTCCGCCAGGCCGTCAATAGAATGAAAAACTATGGCTACTCGGTAACACTCAGCAACCCAACTCGACTGCCAACCGCCGATCGTGAAGATATCCTTGCCATCATGGCTGTCTCCCGGCGGGGTGACCGCGAACGCGGCTTCTCGATGACCCTGGGTCGCATCTTCGACCCGCACGATACTGACCTGCTCATGAGCATCTGCCGAGACAAAAACGGGGTGATCACTGGATTCTGTCAGTGGGTACCAGCACCCGCAGTAAATGGCTATTCGCTCGACCTGATGCGACGCGACCTTGGAGATCATCCCAATGGCATGTTTGATCTCCTAATCGTAGAGACAATTCGCCAACTCAGCGAGCAGGGCTATAGTGCGGTCAGCCTCAATTTTGCCGCCATGCGAGCAGTGCTGGCGGGCGAACGTGGATCAGGAATACCCTCCCGAGTCGAACGCTGGGTACTTGGCAGGCTCTCTGACTCGATGCAGATCGAATCACTATGGCATTTCAACGCAAAATTTGATCCCACCTGGTTGCCTCGATACCTCGTCGTCGATACCATAGAAAACCTGCCGGCGATCGCCATCGCAGCCAGCAAAGCAGAATCGCTCTGGGATCTACCAGTGATTGGCCGTTTTCTGAGCGACACACCTCGTCCGCAAGGACCAATACCGTCATCACGGTGACGAGAGCGGACTCTGCCCCGGAAACACCTGCGAACCAAAGATGGTAAGACCTTTACGCTGGACAACGAGCAAAGCGACGGCGACGGCGACCATCACTGGCGCTACTACCGTCAACGACCCGGTTGCGGTCAGTGCAATCACCACCATCGAAAGCGGAATCCGTCCAATCGAGCCAAATACTGCCGCAAACATGATGATTGCAAACAGTGGGAGCGTGCCAAAACTCAAAGGCAGGTGGGCAAGAGATGCTATCCGCCAGAGCAACACACCACTGAAGGCTCCGACCATTAGAGCCGGTCCTAAGACCCCCACCGGCGCCTCAGCTGAAAGGCTAAGTCCAG
>DAHXNM010000092.1 GCA_027365375.1 Ferrimicrobium sp.
GGCCTCCAACATGGTGAGTTCGTACCTGTCCGTGAAGAGGGCAGTCTCGTTAGCCATGCGAATCGGCAACCTCAAGTGGTTTCGGGGTGATGACGAGGTTTTCATCCTTTCCTCGTCGTCTCAGGAGCACGAACATAATTACGATGGAGGCCGCCAAGCTGATCAGGGCGAAGACCTCTACTGCATCCCACACCCTTGGAACGGCGAGCCACAGATACTCATCGAAGAAGCGACCGATCGACCAGATCCCGTAGGCAGAGACGGCGACGGATAGGGCTGGCATCTTCCACCGCGGATAGACCCGCGATAGCTCGAGCACGATAAGAAAAGTGATGATGGTCTCGATCGATTGGAAAATGGGTACCGGTATCCGGTAACCAACCTCGCCTGCGTACTTCATGCCATACCATGCGGTTGTTGGGTGACCGCCACCGGCGAACATGAGTTGCGGACCAAGGAGGCGGCCCATGGCCCATGCAGCTAGTAAGACAGGAGCTGTCACATCTGCTGCTGTCCGAAACGAGATCTCTGGGTTGTATTTGTGAAGTGCATAGAGGGCAACGATTAACCCACCGGCGATTCCACCGTAGGAGGACAACCCCCCCTGCCAGACGGCAAAGACCAGGATGGGATGCGCAAGGTAGTAGCTGATGTTAGCCACGCAGTGGACGATACGAGCGCCGACCACCGCCATAACGATGATCCAAATGAAGGATTTCTCTAGCCACTTTGTTGAGAGCCCGTAGTGATGGAACCGTCTGCTTAGATACCAATAGGCGAACCAAAATGTGATGCCGAGACCAAAACCGTAGGTGTGGAGCACGAGCGGTCCGATGTGAAAATCAATAGGTATCGGTCTCATACCACCTCAGCTCCTGTCACCGTTTCGTTGTGCCCAGTCTAAACCCACGCACAGAGTATACGGAATCATGGGGTATACGGAATCATGGGCTCTCATAGTTGCAGGTAGGTAAGAGGAATATCGCTCGCCTGAACGAGAACCGAGGATATCCAGCCGGTGAGCTGTGCGATCGCCGCCTGTACCCGATCGTCGTCCTCTATGATCTGCTCGTCAAAGACGCAGGTGGTCTCGTAGACGACCTCTGCGCTCAGTTCAGAACCCTCTGTTGTGATGTCGTAGCTCGTCTCAACCGTTACTCGCTGCAACTCCATCGGTGCACTCATGATCGTCTGCGATGAGTGCCGTGGCAGGTGGTTGAGAAGTTGCTGTGGAGTCATGGGTAGTTCGCTAAGACCTGTGAAGCGGAGAGCTACCTCGACGACTATCTCAATCGGATCTTCAATTCCGTCGCCGAGCGACCAACTTCGGTAGGATCCTTGACTCCAGGTCGGCCACTCTACTGTGAGGTCTGCGCGGACGTGAGGCGGTGAGGCCTCGCCCGGTAGGCTGTAGGAGGTCTCGAAGGTTAAATCTCCGAGCATCATGTCGTTATGGAGCTGCTCTTCCAAACCTGCGCGCTCAAGCATCGAAGAGCTGAGGGAGGTTTTGAGCGAAGCTATGAAGCGAAGAAAAAGATGATCGAGCATTCGGCTGAGATTCTAGTCGCTTGGGGAGAGTTGCCATGACCGAAGCTACCAGCGTTCAGGTTCCGCGTATCGCGGCCCATCGTGGTGGGATGGGTGAAGCTGTCGCCTCCTCGGTCGAGGCGTTCCGTCGTGCGGCTATTGACCTACATGTGGATCTCGAACTCGATATCCACCCAACCAAGGACGGCGAACTAGTGGTCTTTCATGATGATCGTCTCGACGCCAGCACGAATATGGAGGGCTGGGTACATGACTACCCGCTTGATGTCCTCCGCGCTGATCTCGACCTCAGCAATGGAGTCGCGTCTGAGCGGGTTGGGATCGCTACCCTTGAAGAGGTCCTGGCCGTGAGTGGTGCCGCCCAGGTCTCGATAGATATCAAGGAGGATCTAGGCAAGGATTCTTGGATCGAAGAGCGTGTTGGAAGCTGCCTAGAGGAGTATGCGATGACCGACCGGGCGGTAGTAGCTTCCTTTCTCGATCCACCCTTAAGTCGCTTTCGTCAGCGCTACCCAAGGATAGCTACTACGGCATCGAGTGCAGAGTCGATCCGTTGGTATCAGAATTTTCATAATCAGGAGAGGTCGTCCTCGCCCTATCAGGTCCTTTCACTACCGTTGACGCTCATGGGCAGTGAGTATCTAACCACAGAGCTAGTCGATTGGGCACACCGCCAGGGGCTGGCAGTGTGGGTGTGGACGGTCAATGAACCCGAAGAACTACGACGAGTCCAGCATATGGGTTTTGATGTGGTGGTGACCGACTACCCGACGCGCGCATTGGAGGTCTACATTGGCTAAAGTCATGGTTGCCATGTCTGGAGGAGTTGACTCCTCGGTTGCAGCCGCCCTGGCGGTTGCTGAAGGTCACGAGGTGGTTGGGGTGACTCTCAAACTCTGGGGTGGCGTCTCTGACTCAGGTTGTTGTTCCGTAGCAGATGTCGAAGATGCGCGCTTTGTCGCGCACCAACTTGGCATTAAGCATCTGGTGTTCAACCTAACAGAGGAGTTCGAGACGGCGGTGGTGGAGCCCTACGTTCGCGGTTACCTCGGTGGCGAGACGCCCAACCCGTGCATCGAATGCAACCGTAGCATCAAGTTCCAGGCGTTGGTTGAGCGCGCGCGCTCTCTCGGGTTCGAGTACCTTGCGACTGGGCACCACGCGAGAATTGGGTATGTTGATGGGAATCCTCTTATCCGTCGTGGAGTAGATGTCGGAAAGGATCAGTCGTACGTGCTGTCGGTAGTACCGAAGGACTCGTTGTCGCAGTTGCTCTTTCCAGTTGGGGAGATGACCAAGGATGACGTCCGAGGGATTGCCGCAGACCTTGGCTTGCGAACGGCTGATAAGCCGGACTCGCTCGAGGTCTGTTTCATCTCGCAGAGAGCGGGAAAAGAGAGTTTTCTCTCCTCCAGGGGGACGCTTCATGCGACCAAGGTGATCGACACCGTCACCGGTGAAGAGTACGACGACAGCAGCCCCTTTGAGGCGGTGACGGTCGGCCAGAGGCGGCGCATTGGAGGTCTTGGTGACGGGCTTCGTCGCTATGTGCTTGCCAAGGATCCGATGACTAGGGTCATCCAGATCGGCACGATCGATCGTCTACTAACAGATAGGCTTCCCGTTAGCACGGCTATTGATTACTTGGGAGATGGATGGCCAAAGGAGGGACAGCTCCAAGGGAGCGCGCATGGAGCGACCAACCCAGGTGTCTTAAGCGCCACGGAACTCGAGTTTGCCTCACCGACCCGACGCATCGCACCCGGTCAGACGGTAGCAATCTATCACGAAGATCTGGTTGTCGGATCGGCGATGGTGGCGATGCCGGCGCAGGCAACTCACAATGGCTGATCGGATTGACGACCTGCGGGCGTTGCTTGACAGAGCGAGTTACGCCTACTACGTGCTCGATACCCCAGTCTTAACCGACGCAGAGTATGACGTGCTCTTTCGTGAATTGGTCGAACTTGAGCGACTGCACCCAGAGCGAGCAGCTACGACCTCTCCGACCCAACGGGTGGGTGCCCCACCCTCACAGCTTTTTGCGCCCGTCAAGCATGCAAGTCCAATGCTTAGCATCGACAATGTTTTTGACGTCAGTGAACTTGAGGCATGGGTCGATCGTCTAACCCGCTTGCTTGGTGGTGAGCCGACCCTATTCGTAGAGCTAAAGATCGATGGCCTAGCGTTGAGCTTGCGTTATGACGGCGGGTTGTTGGTGCAAGCGGCAACTCGCGGAGATGGCAGGATCGGCGAGGACGTCACGGCAAATATCTATGCGGTTGACGCAATTCCAAAGCGTATTGACTATGACGCTCCGCTCGAGGTGCGTGGTGAGATCTATCTACCTCGCTCGACGTTTCAGGCGCTCAACCAAGATCCGGCGCTAAAGGTGCCTTTCGCGAACCCACGGAATGCAGCCGCGGGGAGCCTCCGCCAAAAGGATCCGCGAGTCACGGCTAGCCGCAGCCTCGCGTTTTTCGCCTACCAACTCGAGGAACCTGCGCAGATCGAGACCCACCATGAGGCGTTAGCCTTTTTGGGGTCACTTGGTTTTGCCGTCGAGGAACATGCGACCTTGGTCGATCATGAGCAGCTCTTTGAGCGTGTTCAACAGCTTGACCAATTGCGTGCAGGCCTTGACTACGAGACCGATGGGGTGGTCATAAAGGCTGATCGGTTGGTAGATCGGAGACGAGCGGGTGTTACCTCACGTGCTCCTCGTTGGTCGATTGCGTTCAAGTTCGCGCCCGAGGAGCAGCTGACGAGGTTGCTCGCTATCGATATATCGGTAGGCAAGACTGGAAAGATTACCCCGTTTGCCGAGTTGGAGCCGGTGGTAGTATCTGGCTCGACGGTCGCGCGGGCTACGTTGCATAATGCGGAACAGATCGAGCGAAAAGATGTGCGTGTAGGTGACCTCGTCGTCGTTCGAAAGGCGGGCGAGATCATCCCCGAGGTGCTCGGTCCGGTGCTTGCTGCTCGTACCGGTGATCTTTCGCCGTATAGATTTCCCGACCACTGTCCGAGCTGTGGGTCCTGGTTGGTGCGGGGCGAGGATGAGGCAGATTTCCGCTGTCCTAATAGGTTCTGTCTCGAACAGCTTGTACAACGCTTGAGCCACTTTGGTTCCAGGGACGCCATGGATATCGATGGCCTTGGCGAGATGCGAGCCCGCCAACTCGTGGAACTTCGACTCGCACGGATCCCCTCGGATATCTATTCCCTCAGCTCCGAGGAGTTTGCACAGTTGCCTGGGGTCGGCGAGAAGATGATTCAGCGTTTGATGACTGCTATCGAGGCATCGCGAGGGCGAACACTAACCCGAATTCTGTTCGGACTCGCGATTGACAACGTAGGTGCCCACGTCGCACAGGTGGTCGCGGCGTCGATGAGATCGTTGGACGATTTGCTCGTTGCAAAGGTTGAGGACCTAGTTGGGCTAGACGGTATTGGTGAGACGGTGGCTAGGTCAGTTGTCGGTTTTCGGGATGATCCCTATGGATCGCAGGTGTTGTCTGCTCTGATTCACCAGGGCGTGGTCGGCGCATCCGTGATCCCCCAGGTCGCCTCTGATCGACTTGCGGGGCAGAGTTTTGTGATCACCGGGAGCTTCAGCGATTACTCGCGCGACCAGCTTCGAGAGCTGATCGTGGCCCACGGTGGTCGAGTCTCCGAGTCGGTATCGAAGAAGACCAACTATCTGTTGGCGGGTGAGCGTGCGGGCTCAAAGCTTGAAAAAGCTAACCAGTTAGGTGTGGAGGTGATCGACCTGTCGACACTACTTAGCCTCACCAACTCTCAGTGAAGCGCCAACAGGCATAAAAGGGAGGATGCGGAGCTATCGGTGAGCTGCTTGACTTCGACGCTGCTCTCGGTCTTCCTGAGGTTGGGTGAGACTGCCGCGATTGCATCCGAACGTCTCAGTGTAGGCTATAGCTGGTTTAAAGGAGCTGACCGCCAGGGTCGGGCGGTAATCGTAAGGTAGGTAACGAGCTGGCGAAGGCTACGGGTGCGGACGAGAACATTGGCCGGGTCCTCAGTAACCGGTATCGAGTGGCTGCCCGACGAGGTTCGGGAGGGGCGGGTATCGTCTATCGCGCCATCGATGACCGGCTTGGGCGGACAGTTGCTATCAAGCTTCTGCAGCGTGGGTTGGCGGACGATCCGATCTTTCTGAGACGATTCCGCGATGAGGCGCAAGCTGCGGCACAGCTGAACCATCCCAACATCATGAAGGTCTTTGATTGGGGATCGGATGAAGGCGAGCCCTACCTTGTCATGGAGTACCTCTCCAACGGCTCCCTTCGTGAGCTCCATGCGCGTGGTAGCTCGCTGTCGACCTCGCAGGTGGTCCAGATCGGAGCTGCGACCGCGTCTGCACTCGCATATTCGCATCATCGCAATTTTCTGCATCGCGATATCAAGCCTGCCAACTTGCTCTTTGATGATGGTGGTCGCGTGAGGATCGCCGACTTTGGACTCGTGCGCGCCCTTTCGGAGACTACTGTGACCGAGACTGGAGGCGGCATTCTCGGCACGCCGAGGTACATGGCACCCGAACAGGTCGAAGGTAAGCGTTCGGTCCCTGGTAGTGACGTATATTCGCTTGGACTCGTGCTCTATGAGGCACTTTTTGGTGCGATCCCTTTCCAGGGTGATACGCAGCTGGCGCTGGCGTTCGCACGGCTTCGCGACCCGGTAGTAAATCCTCTTCCTGACGATCCGGTCGCACGATCGATCGTATCGATGCTCGAACGCGATCCCGATGAGCGTCCGAGCGCAGCTGAGATAGAGCACGAATGGAACGGTTTTGCTCGCGATCTCACTAATCCGGAGCCGCTCTTCGCTCTCGGGGCAGGAGCGCTGGTCGCCACGCCTGAGGTGGTAATGGACGATAGTTTGCAGTGGCTTGCCGACGGCAGTACGGTAGCGGTCGATCTCACCGAACATCTCGCCATCGTTCGAGATGAGAGTAGCACAGCTGTGCTCGTCGATCAGACCGAGGAGGGCACGGAGCATACCTCGGCACTAGATATTAGCAACACACCACGCCTAACCCCAGTGCCTCAAGACACCGAGGAGGTAGGAAGTCGACGTCCGTGGTGGCTCCTCTTCTTCTTGCTTCCAATCCTTGTGGCAGCAGGGCTTGGCGGTGCTGTTCTCTATCAGCGCCTTCGAACCATCAAGGTCGATGATGTCGCCAACCTGGCAGCTTCATCGGCATCACAGCGGCTACGAAGCGAAGGGATCGCTCATATTGCTCTTCAGAGTCGGTACTCGACTACGGTACCATCAGGTCGCGTGATCGGATCAAGTCCTAGCGGAGGCCAGAGCGTCCATCCAGATAGTAGCGTGGTGTTGTACGTGTCCAAAGGTCATGCACCGGTGTACGTGGCGTCCTATCAGTCGGCTCAGTTCACGACTGCCCAACATGCCCTGACAGCCAAGGGCTTTCTCGTCCACCCCAGCTATGAGTACTCACCCGATGTTCCTGCTGGTGTCGTAATGAGCGAGAGCCCGGTTAACCAAAAGGTGCCCTACCACTCTGTTGTTAAGTTTGTTGTATCTAAGGGTCCAGCTCCGCGACCGGTGCCGAATGTGGTCGGCGTCTCGCTTACGACCGCGGAGGGCGACCTAACAAATCAAGGGTTTACTTACAGCGTCCAGAAGCAGTACTCGAATTCAGTGTCAAGTGGGGATGTGATCTCACAGTCGGTCAGTGCTGGTACAGTTAGTTCGGTTGGCACAAGCGTGACGCTGGTGGAGTCTCTTGGACCCCACTATGTGCGTGTCCCGAATGTAGTGGGCGATGCTCTCGGTAGCGCGGAATCTACGCTACAGAGCCAGGGATTTGTCGTCGGTACCGTGTCGGCTCCGTTTGGGGGTTCCATCGTGCAGTATGAGAGTCCTGGTGGAGGACAGACTGTACTCTATGGCGCCAGCGTCAACCTTTTGGTGATTCCATGAAGCCTGAAAGCTGTCGCTGGAATGTTGGTGATGCTCCCGCGCTTGTAGAGTGTGACGGAGAGAAAGTGACGGTTTGCTAGATGACTGATTTTGATGCTTCGATACTCGATGGGCTTAGCCAGCATGAGTTTTTGAGTCCTGCGTGGTTAGATGAGTTTCGTGCTATCACCGATCGACTCAACATCGAGCCGATGCGGGTTGATGTTGCTCTGAAAATGAACCAAATTATCTCGGGCTGCCCTTTTCAGGAGGAACCGCTGAAGGCGTTTATTGATACCTCTTCAGGTGTTATGAACCTCGATCTTGGAGAGTTGGAGAACGCCGATCTCACGGTGGCACTCGATTACGAGACCGCGAAGGCACTTTTCGTTGAGTTCAATCCTCAGCGAGCGATCGAATCGTTCATCGCCGGAAAAATATTGGTCACCGGAGATATGACCAAACTTCTTGGCCTTACCCAGGTTTTTGCGGGTCGGCCCGATGATGACCCGATGTCTGCCTTGCTGAAGGCGATTACAAGTTAGGACTCCATCTCCTGTCGCCGACATTGGCTGACTCGGCCGAGGTGAGGTCTAGGCTCAGGGGGATGACGAATCGGATCGACCAGGAGGATGTCGCTCATATTGCGCAGCTCGCGCGGCTGTCATTGAGTGATGAAGAACTTATTGAGTACCAGAGCACGCTTTCGCGGATTCTTGAGGTGATTGAGGTGATGAACTCAGAGGATCTCTCTAGCTACCCGCCGATGGATCATCCACTGGAGACAGTGAACCTGTTGCGTGACGACGTCGTGCATCAAGGACTCGACCGGGAGGTCGTTTTGGCGATGGCCCCAAGCTCCGAGGATGAGTACTTCCGCGTCCCTAGAATTCTAGGAGCGCCATGAACGATGAGATTCTCGACTGGGGGATTGCCGAGCTGGCGCGCCGACTCGAGAGCCGTGAAGTGACGACGGTCGAGGTGATCGACGCCTACCAGGAGCAGATTGCCATCCAAGAACCCGAGGTCGACGCCTTCCTCTCACTCGACCTCGAGGCAGCTCGTCGTCGCGCGATCGACCAGGACGATCGACGGTCACGAGGTGAGACCCTTGGGGGGTTGGCCGGAGTGCCAATCGCGTTGAAGGATAATCTCTGTACGACGGCGTTTCCGACCACTGCGGCATCGAAGATCCTCGAGGGCTGGACTCCTCCCTATAACGCGACGGTCGTTGATCGTATTCTTGCCCAGGACGGTATCGTAGTTGGTAAAACGAACCTCGATGAGTTCGCGATGGGGTCCTCAACGGAGAACTCGGCCTACAAGGTAACCAAGAATCCCTACGATCTAGAGCGAGTTCCTGGCGGTTCTTCTGGTGGCTCCGCCGCCGCGGTCGCCTCCAGGATGGCGTTGGTCGGTCTTGGATCGGATACTGGTGGATCGATCCGCCAGCCAGCATCGTTGACCGGTGTCGTCGGGTTTAAGCCGACCTATGGAAGGGTTTCGCGATACGGTCTCCTTGCGTTCGCCTCATCGCTTGATCAGATCGGTCCGTTGACTGCTTCAGTTGAGGACGCCGCGCTTGTCGCCGAGGCGATCATGGGTCACGATCCGAGGGACGCAACCTCTCTCCAGGAGGCTGCACCTTCGCTCGTGCGTCCTTTGACCGAAGGCGTACGCGGAATTCGTGTTGGAATCGTAACCAACCTTGTCGACACGGCTACCCCACAGGTACAGGCTTCGGTCTTGCGCGCCGCTGAGGTGTTAACTCAATCGGGAGCTAGCGTCGCTGAGATAAGCTTGGATGAACTTGCCTTCGGGCTGGCGGCGTATTACGTCGTGGCTCCCGCGGAGGCGTCATCGAACCTTGCTCGCTACGACGGAGTTCGTTACGGTCTGAGGGAGGCGGGCTCCACCGTCGAGGAGATGATGATCGCCACTCGAACAAAAGGCTTTGGACCTGAGGTGAAGCGACGGATAATGCTTGGGACCTACGCCCTCTCTGCTGGCTATTACGACGCCTTTTATGTCACCGCCCAGCGGGTTCGGACACTGGTGCGCACAGCATTCTCTCGGGCATACGAGGCCTTTGATCTGCTTTTATGCCCTACATCCCCGACTACGGCGTTCCGTATCGGCGAACGCTCCAGTGATCCAGTTGAGATGTATCGTTCTGATGTCTGTACGATACCATCGAATCTTTCTGGTGACCCGGCGATCTCAATCCCGGCCGGGGTCGATGCCGATGGTCTGCCAATAGGAGTCCAGCTTCTAGGTCCAGCTCTGTCGGAACGGCTCCTGTTTAGGGCGGCCTATGCAGTTGAGAGGGGGCTACGTTGAAGACTCGAGCAACCACTGGGCCAGCAGAGGGGTGGGAGTACGTCATTGGCCTGGAGGTTCACACTGAACTCAAGACCGCCACCAAGCTCTTCTGTGGATGTCCAAACGCCTTTGGTGAGGAGCCAAACACCTCTGTCTGCCCGGTGTGTCTCGGGCTGCCCGGGAGTTTGCCGGTGATGAACGTGCAGGCGGTCGACTTCGCTATCCGCGTCGGGCTAGCGCTCGATGCAACCATCCAGCGAAGCCAATTCCACCGAAAGAATTACTTCTACCCTGATATGCCCAAGGACTATCAGATCTCTCAGTACGATGTTCCGATTAACGCTGGCGGGCACCTTGAGCTGCCTTCAGGTCGAGTAATAGGTATCGAGAGAGCGCATCTGGAGGAGGATACCGGGAAGTTGATTCATCGAGGAGGCCATGGACGGATTGAGTCGGCTGAGTACTCGCTCATCGACTACAACCGCTCAGGGGTTCCGCTCCTAGAGATTGTCTCTGCCCCCGACATTCGCGATCCAGAGGAGGCTAAGGAGTATGTAACCGAACTTCGCTCCATTCTGGTGGCGGTCGGTGCCAGCGATGGACGCATGGAGGAGGGCTCACTTCGTGTCGATGCTAACGTCTCGGTTCGACCGATTGGCGAGGCAGGGTTCCGCACGCGAGTAGAGATCAAGAATCTCAACTCCTTGCGCTCGCTGGTTCGTGCTCTCGAGTTTGAGGGTCTTCGTCAGGTGCACCTCTACGATGATGGAGAGGCGATGATTCAGCAGACGCGCTTCTGGGACGAGGCGCGGTCGGTGACCGGTGCTTTGCGTCTCAAAGAGGAGGCGAATGACTATCGCTACTTCCCAGAGCCGGATCTGCCACCGGTGGCCCCAGATCCTGATCTGATTGAAGATCGCAGGGCAGAGCTCCCCGAGCTCCCGAGCACGCGTCGTGGTTACCTCGCACGCGTACTGCCTGATCTGAGCGATGATCTACGTGAGACGGTGATAGCCGATGCATGTTGGCCCTACTTCCGGGCCGCTATCGACGCGAACATCACTCCAGCCAGAGCGGCGGCCCGATGCGCGAATGAGTTGACCGCACTGCTTGCTGATATCGGAGTGCTCACTCCGGCTCGATTCGTCGAGGTGTTGGCTCTTGAAGATCGAGGCGAGCTGGGAGCGTCGCAGGTGAAAATCCTCTTGCGCGAGGCGTGCGTCGACTCGACGGCGGTACCTGAGCTTATCGCCAAGCTTGGTCTTAGTGCTCGTGATGTTGGAGCGATTAAATCGATGGTAGCTGAAGTTGTTGCCCCCTTCGCCGATGAGTGGGAGCGCTATCTTGATGGTGACGAGAAGATAGCCGGTTTCCTGGTTGGACAGGTGATGCGTAAATATGGACGGCAGATCTCAGGTGCCGATGCTCGACAAGCCCTGGTCGAACTCGGTGATGAGGCACGCAAGAGCGCTGACTAGCTACATCTAGTCGTCTTGCGTGCTATCAGCGTGAGATCCCGGTCCGCACACCATGTACCATCCGCACCAGAGGCGCACGGATGGCGCTACATTGGCATACAATTGCAGCAACATCACATATAACCAGGGGGTAGCACACCATGAGCGATACGAAGTCAATCAGGATTCGGAGCCAGGAGGTCACGGAGGGGCCGAGGCGAGCCCCGGCGCGAGCCATGCTCCGAGCGGTCGGTCTCAATGATGAGGATTTTTCAAAGCCTCAGATTGGGATTGCATCTTCGTGGAATGAAGTTACACCTTGCAACCTGGTGCTTTCCGATCTGGCGCAGCGCGCGAAGGCGGGCGTACGAGCCGCCGGCGGAGTGCCGTTGGAGTTCGGCACTATTGCCGTTTCGGACGGTATCTCCATGGGGCACGAGGGCATGCACTCGTCGCTCGTCTCTCGTGAGGTCATCGCCGATTCGGTAGAGGTGATGATGCACGCCGAGCGCTTTGATGCGATGGTGACCTTGGCAGGTTGTGACAAGTCGCTACCAGGAATGATGATGGCTGCAGCACGCCTCGATCTACCTTCCGTTTTTGTCTATGGTGGAAGTATACTGCCTGGCCGTTTTCGCGGAGAGACACTTGACCTGGTGAGCGTCTTTGAGGCGGTCGGAGCGTATGCGGCCGGCAGTATTGATGACCAACGACTTCTCGATGTTGAACGCAATGCATGTCCAACCAAGGGATCGTGTGCCGGCATGTACACCGCCAACACGATGGCCTCGGTGGCTGAAGCTTTAGGGATGGCTCAGATCGGCTCTGCATCTGCTCCCGCCGTCGACCGTCGACGCGAGGACATCGCCTTCGAGGCCGGGCGTTCGGTAATGAGGCTCTTGGAGCTGGGGATTACGCCTCGGCAGATCATGACCAAAGCTGCGTTCGAAAACGCGATAGCCGTCGTGATGGCCCTCGGCGGCTCGACGAACGCCGTCCTTCATCTCTTGGCTATCGCCTTTGAGGCAAAGGTAGAGCTCACCTTGGATGACTTCAACCGGATTGGGAGTCGAGTTCCTCATCTTGCCGACACGAAGCCGCATGGAAAGTATCACATGACGGATCTCGATCGCATCGGTGGCATCCCAGTCGTACTTGCCGAGCTCCTAGAGGCCGGTTTGTTGAACGGTGATTGCCTCACCGTCACTGGCCGCACGCTGGCAGAGGAGCTCAGGGTCTACGATCCTCCCCGTCCAGATGGTGAGGTAGTACATAACATCGACGCCCCGATTCATGAGGTTGGTGGGATTGCGGTCCTGCGCGGATCTCTCGCTCCTTCCGGATCGGTCGTTAAGGTGGCCGGACTAGATCAGGAGCACTTTGACGGCATCGCCAGAGTATTCGATCGCGAGGAGGCCGCACTTGACGCAATCTTTGCAGGTCAGATCCGTGCTGGCGACGTCGTGGTAATTCGATACGAAGGGCCAAAGGGTGGCCCTGGCATGCGAGAGATGCTTGCAGTGACGGGTGCGCTAAAGGGTGCGGGTCGTGGACATGACGTTGCGTTGATCACCGATGGACGCTTCTCTGGTGGTACCCATGGATTCTGTATCGGCCATGTAGCACCCGAGGCAGCAGATGGGGGACCGATTGGGCTTATTCGTGACGGTGATCGAATCGTTATTGATGTGCCTACGTACACTATTGACCTCCTGGTCGAGGAGCCAGAGCTCGCCCATCGACGTCAATCTTTCGTCCCCGCACCCGCCCGCTACACCGAGGGAGCGCTTGGCAAGTACGCGCTTTTGGTAAAGGGAGCAGAAATTGGGGCAGTAACTGGCGGATAATCGACGAGGTTGGGTATGCTTCTTCACATGATCATTCGACGTTCGTTGGTAGTACTCCTTCGTTAGGGCACGGCTCCTCGATGCGTCGTGCCCAAGACCTCCCTTACCGGGAGGTCTTTTCGTATCTACGATCAAGGAGCCTTCTGGGGCAAGGAGTTATTAGCGCGCGCCGCTTGCGGTATGCATGAAGGAGGCGGTCATGAGGTTAACCGGAGCTCAGGCACTGATAAAGTCGCTTGAGATGCAGGGGGTTGAGACGGTGTTTGGCCTTCCAGGAGGAGCCATTCTGCCCGTCTATGATCCGCTGTTGGAGTCACCGATCCGCCATATCCTTGTGCGTCATGAGCAGGGCGCTGGCCATGCGGCCGAAGGCTTCGCACAGGCCACGGGGCGTCCGGGAGTTGCCATTGTGACTAGCGGTCCTGCGGCCACGAATATCGTAACCGCGGTGGCGGATGCCTATGTTGACTCCATACCTATCGTGGTGATCACCGGTCAAGTCGCCACGACCTCGATAGGAACCGATGCGTTTCAAGAGACCGACACTACCGGCATCACGATGTCTGTTACGAAGCACAATTGGCTGATTACACAGGCAAGTGACATACCTCGGGTGATAGCCGAGGCCTTTCACGTGGCCACGACCGGTCGACCAGGGCCCGTCGTCGTTGACTTTCCTAAGGATGTTGCCAACGATACCATGGAGTGGTATTGGCCTCGCCGGCTGGATTTGCCAGGCTACCAGCCCACGGTCAAGGGGCACTCGAAGATGATAGAGCAGGCGGCGGCGATGATCGCTAGCGCAAAGCGGCCGGTGATTTATGCCGGCGGAGGGCTCATCCGAGGCAACGCATCGGCTGAGTTGCAGGCGTTGGTGGATCGCTCCGGCATCCCGGTGGTGACGACCCTGATGGCGAGAGGCGTCATCGCTGACTCACACCCGCTTTGTTTGGGGATGCCAGGGATGCACGGCAACTTCACCGCCGTGACCTCCCTGCAACAGGCGGACCTGGTTATTGCACTTGGTAGTCGTTTCGATGATCGCGTGACCGGCAAGGTCGATGCCTTTGCCGCCAAGGCGCGTATCATACATGTCGATATCGACCCTGCTGAACTCGGGAAGGTCCGGCGACCCGATGTTCCTATCGTTGGTGATGTGAAGTCGGTGATCCCGGAGATCACTCGGCACCTCCCGGCTCAGGCAGCTGATCTATCGGACTGGATTGCCCAGTTGCGCGCCTGGAGG
>DAHXNM010000093.1 GCA_027365375.1 Ferrimicrobium sp.
GCGGCTCGAGTCAGAATTAACAGACCTGCCCGAGAATGATCGAGCGTTGCTAGTGGCCATGGCAACAGATCATGGTCCGTCAAAGACCTCGGTAATCGCCTCTCGGTTAACTATCGGCCAGGACTCTCTCGATGAGTGGCTCGCCCGCCTGATCGAGGGCGGTGTGATCCACCAGACCCGAGATGGGGAGGTAGACTTCGTCCAACCACTGCTGCGTGAGCATCTCCGTGTCCACCCAGTTTCGCCACCTTTGGGGCCAGACACGTCTTGGCATAGTCAATAAGGGTGGGGGCCAAATACCTCAACTGGGCCGGGGTGATGGTTTTCATAACGAGATCGCTCGCCCTTCAATAGTGCTAGTCAAGCTTCGAGGGGCCAACCAAGCCGGTGACCAACCTGCTATATGGTGGGTAGTGAGTCCCAACAGTAGGCCCATGAACTCTCCATGTCTAACCCCCCGCATCTCAACCCTCTGTGGCTGAACCCTCTGCATCTGAAACCACTGTGCCGAGAGTAAGTAATTACGGCAGCCCTCCATCAGCCTGGTTCAAGGCAATCTTGCGCCGTGAAATCTCTCGGCCCAGATGGTGACGGACATGGTCTGCCAAGATCTCAAGGTCTTGGCTTCGCACACTCGGGGCAGCTAGGTCCTTGATCCACTGGGGTACGCGTTCAAGTGTGGTGTGACCACGCCAGAATACCCCAACCAACAGCAGTGCTTTTGCGTGCTCTCGACCAAGCACTGGTCGAATTGGGAGTCGTGGGCGCACATAGGGCCAACACGCCTGGGCAAAGATCTGGCGAAGACGGGGTGGCCAATCTTGTGGTGACACTCCGTTCTCCCAGAGATCGACCATCTGGCCCAAAACTTCGTCTCGCTCGGCAATGGATGATGAAGTGGTCATCTCTGTCTCAACCTGGCCTCAAATGGACAGCGTCAATGGTTACTCGGATCCAATCGACACTCATTTTCCTCTCGTGCGATCGCCACCTGTGGTGGGGCTTGGATCCCGATTCGCACCGAGCCTCGTTTTGATTCAACGATCGTAATCACAATGTCATCGTCAATGACGATCCTCTCGCCTTCCTTGCGAGTTATTACAAGCATCCATGCCTCCCTCTCTTGTACCCAGGGTGTCAGAGAGGGAGTTCTACGATCAAGCCATACCAGCGCTTAGAGAGTGCGACTGGGTCCAGACGCACATCCACACTCGTCACTCGATTGGCAGATCAGAGTCCACATCGTTGGGTTGTCCTCGCTCACTAGAACGAGTCGGTGGGTGGGCGAGTCAGGTCTTGGTCCCAAGAAATCGGCAATCGTGTCAGAGCAAACGCTCATACTGTATCCTCGCTGGTGGATCGTCTCGCTAGTAGCGCAAACCAGCGTGGTTAACTGAGATGAAAGAGAACACGAGAATGAAACGCGAACACACCAAGACCGCTACCACCGACAAGCAGACCGCTTCTGACTCCTTGGATGATCCAATCCTACAGACCGAACTTTACTTTGGCGAGGCCAACTCCATCGAGGAGGCAGCCGAAGTATCGCAGGCAAACACAACTGGTGACTCCACCGATTGCGACTGGTTGGACACTACTCCGCCTGGTGACCTGTCCGAAGAGTCGGAGTCGTCCCTAGTTGGATCACGCCACGTCCTCCTTCAAGGCAGACCGTATAACTGTGTCGTGACCCCTTGGTTTGAGGAGTTCCCTGAAGATCATGACTTTTGGAAACAGGTGGTTGAAGCGACTTGGGCCTCGTCTGAGTTAAAGCTTGGTTCCAAACCCAAACCTCGTCATGAAAGCGATCCAACCTCTTTGGTCTTTGCTCCTCGCGTTAGCGATCACCAACCGACGGTAGGCATGCTTATCGAGGTCAAATCCGAGGATGGGAACTCCTACTGGCGTCGTTGTGGTCTCGTCTTGGTGGCTACCGATGGCGACGATAGGGTGGTCAAGGTTCTTCATTTCATCTCAGATGATCTATCTATAGCGGTTGATGCGAGCGAGGCCAAGGAGATCACAAAGAATCTGTTAGCCACAATAGAGCAACGCGAGCTAAGCGATCTGGATGCGGATGTGCTCGTAAAGACGCTTGTTAGCCTTCAGTCCCGGCATTTCTATCTGTGGCAATTGGATGCGATCTGTGCTCTGGCACCCATCGGAATCGGGGCTAAGGGTCAGTACTTTGGGACCTTCGACCCTATGGAGAGGTTGACTAAGTTACTGAACGCACTGCGTGCCCAACAGAGGTTGGCGTCCAAGCATGTCTCACCGCAAAAAACAGCTGCTTCACTGCCCGAGCGCTCAGAGATTCTCAAACGATTCGACACCTTATCAGAGTCGCGAAGACAAGAGGCGATTCGCAAGGTGAACGCAATGTATGACGTCAACAAAGAGAAGGACCAAGAACTGATCAAGTGGCTGGCAAAGCTGCCGGTGCCAAAGAAGCACGCGAGCATATATACAAAGAGCGAACTTGCTCGCTTGCTAACAAGCGTGCGAGTTGAACTCAACCGAGTACATCCTGGGACACCCGAACTCATCGAGAGCTTTGTTGAGTTGTTGGCCAACGATCATGCACGCGTTGGGCCGAAGCACTCACCGCTCCTCGACGGCCCTCCCGGGATAGGCAAGACGACGATTGTCAGCAATTACGCTCACGCGGTAGGTCGTGAGTTTAGAAAGATTGACCTTGGCGGACTCAATGATCCCCACGAACTGCGTGGGTTTCACGCTACCTATCAAGACTCGCGCCCTGGTCATATCATCAGCGCCATTGCTGGATGCGAAAGCGCGAACCCGATCATCTTGCTCGATGAGATCGACAAGACTGGAACACATGGAGGCGCTGTAGCGGACGTGTTCTTGGCATTACTTGATCCCGGCAATGAGGGCGTCTTCGTAGATGGATATCTAGGTCTCCCCTATGACCTGAGTGGTGTCACTTGGGTCGCTACTTCGAACTCGTCTGAGCACATCCCAAGGGCGTTGCTCGATCGGCTACATGTGATAAAGCTTTCTGGTTACTCGGATCAACAAAAGTTCACGATCGTCCGTAACGCGCTGTACCCTGAGATCCTCGGTGATT
Organism: Ferrimicrobium sp.; assembly: GCA_027365375.1. Classification (GTDB taxonomy): domain Bacteria; phylum Actinomycetota; class Acidimicrobiia; order Acidimicrobiales; family Acidimicrobiaceae; genus Ferrimicrobium. The sequence goes on from DAHXNM010000093.1 coordinate 3,092, forward strand.
ATGAACTCGACTTCAGAGACGGCATCAACGTCTCCGAAGCTGTCATTGAACGTCTCGTAGAGCTCAACTCCGGTGATCCGGGTCTACGCACCCTTCAGAGATGGCTTCAGTCACTGGTCACGAAGTTGTTAGTTGCAGATCTAGGGGGGATTGAGTTGGTTTTGACGCCTGGCAATGTGGCCTCGTTGTTGGGACTGGATAATCAGATTGCGACCGAACGGCATGTGCCGGGGAGTTATCTTTAATGCGGTCGTCGCCGTTGACGTGGGGTTCGTAGAACTGCCTGAGGAGAACCATTGATGCGAGAGGCTGCTGACGCCCGAGCTTCGAGGCAGTATTGGTGACCTCCTTTCCACTGTCTCCTTGGTACGCGACACTCCGGTGCCTGTGGAGACCGCGAGCTGCAATATGTGAGACGCAAACTTGTCGAAACCGACGGTACTTGCAAGAAGGACGGCACGTCCAGTCTCCTGGGATCAGTCGCGCCGAAAAAGCTCCGCGATGTTCTTGAAGGCGAGACGAAATGCAGTCATAGAAACGCATGGATGTTAGCGTGAGGATGTGTCCTCATCGCGAACCAAGACTAGGTTTCGGCATACGGATCCTGCACCGAGCAAACGTTCCACCGTGGGCGATGGTCCAGAGTTGCTATACCACTACACGGATGCCGCAGGTCTAGTTGGCATCGTCACGACTGCAGAGCTATGGGCAACAGACGCGCTTTACCTGAACGACGCAAGTGAGTTCACCTACATCTTCGAACTCATTGGCGAGGAATTGCAACAGATCAAAGAAAGCTGGCACCTGCATCCTCCTGGCGCAGCAGAAGTCGTGGGCATGATCGAATTTGCAAGAGAGCTTGCACTCGACGCGCTCCGCGATAAAACATCGTTCTTCGTAGCATGCTTTTGTGAAGAAAAGGACCTTCTGAG
>DAHXNM010000106.1 GCA_027365375.1 Ferrimicrobium sp.
AGTTGCTGGTTACGCTCCCGAGCTATCGCCCACCGCTTACCCAGGTACAGCCCGGTGTGACAGTTCTAGTCTTGGTGACCTCTGATAGGGGGTTGTGCGGTGGATACAATAGTTCAGTAATCAGGGCTTATGAGGAGCAGGTTCGTCAGAGCGAGGGACCGATCGAGATTATTGGTATTGGTCATAGAATAGAGAATTACCTGCATTTTCGAGGTATATCGAGCAGCGTTCAGATAAATGGGGTCACCCATCTGCCCACTCTTGACCAGGCTTATGCGATCATGGGATCCGTTATGCAGCGTGTTGACGCTGGTGAGGTTGCTCGAGTGGTGGTTGTCTCGAACCGTTTCTATTCGCTCGGTGTCCAACGGCTTGAGGAGACTACCCTCGTTCCTGTTGACCCAAGTTCAGTGGTCGATGACACATCGGAGACGGTCGCTCACTTCGATTTCGAGGCCGAGCCTTCGCTCGAGGGCGTTATCGATACTGCGCTACACCAGCTGGTAGTGGCCGAGTTTTTTGGACTGTTGCTCGAGGCCTCCGCGGCCGAACATGCAGCGAGGCAGCGTGCTATGAAGAGCGCGACGGATAATGCAACCGAGTTGGTTCGGAATCTGACCAGGGCGATGAACCGCGTCCGCCAAGACGCCATTACCACGGAGATTACTGAAATAGTTGGTGGCGCTGAGGCACTCGCACAGGGTAGCCATGCCATGAGTGGAGATGAGAGGTAACAATGGAGACTGAAGAGAAGCCGACTGAGGAGAACCTAACACAGGCGAAGGCTCTCGGCCGAGTCGTGTCTATCGCTGGACCGGTGGTGGATGTCGAGTTCCCTCCTGAGTCAATCCCTGAGGTAAACATGGCCGTCTCGATGGAGGCAGAGATCGATGGCAATACAGTCATCATCATGGCTGAAGTCGCTAGTCAATTGGGTGACGGTCGCGTTCGCTGTATCTGTCTTCGACCAACCGATGGGTTGCGTCGGGGGGCTGCGGTTACGGACTTAGGCCATGGGATTAAGGTTCCAGTTGGATCTGGTGTTCTTGGCCACGTCTTCAACGTCATTGGAGAGCCGTTGAACGCGGGGGAGCTTACCGACATCGATGACCTCTGGGAGATTCATCGTGATCCACCACCCTTCGATGATCTAGAACCTAAGGCACAGATGTTCGAGACCGGTATCAAGGTCATTGATCTGCTTGAGCCCTATGTCCAGGGTGGTAAGGTTGGGCTCTTCGGTGGTGCCGGAGTCGGTAAGACGGTCCTGATCATGGAGATGATCAACCGAGTTGCACAGCAACACGGTGGCGTCTCTGTTTTCGCTGGCGTAGGCGAGCGCACTCGTGAAGGCACCGACCTCCTTCTAGAGATGGAGGAGTCGGGAGTGATCGAGAAGGCAGCTCTCGTCTATGGTCAAATGGATGAGCCTCCTGGTGTTCGCCTTCGTGTGGCCCTATCGGCCCTTACGATGGCTGAGTACTTCCGTGACGTAAAAGATCAGGACGTACTTCTTTTTATCGATAATATCTTTAGATTTGTCCAGGCTGGTTCGGAGGTGTCCGCGCTTTTAGGCCGTCTGCCTTCGGCCGTGGGCTACCAGCCAACGCTCGCCGACGAGATGGGTGCTCTGCAGGAGCGGATCACATCGACGAAACGGCGTTCGATCACCTCGCTGCAGGCCGTCTATGTGCCAGCTGACGACTATACCGATCCTGCGCCGTTTACGACGTTCACCTTCTTGGATGCAACTACCGAGCTCTCTCGTCAGATTGCTTCGCTTGGTATATATCCAGCGGTCGACCCTCTGGCGTCGACGTCGAATATCCTCACGCCGCACATTGTTGGCGAACGTCACTATCAGGTAGCCCGTAGTGTTCAGCAGATCTTGCAGCGCTACAAGGAGCTCCAGGATATCATCGCTATTCTGGGCCTCGATGAGCTCTCTGAAGAGGATAAGGTGACGGTGTCGCGTGCCCGACGCATTCAGCGGTTCCTATCGCAGCCGTTCTTTGTCGCAGAGATCTTTACGGGTGCAAAGGGTAAGTACGTCCCGATCGCCGAGACCATCGAGTCATTCGAGGCAATCGTTCGTGGTGACCTTGACGGTGTTCCTGAGCAGGCCTTTTTGAACTCTGGTGGCATCGAGGATGTACTCGCTCGCGCGAAAGAGATGGATGCATAGTGGCTGGGGAGACCTTCAATTTGGTAATCGCCAATCCTGAGTTAGTGCTGCTAGATGAGGAGGTCGAGAGCCTCACGCTTCGCTCCGCCCTTGGGGATGTCGCTTTTCTTGCTCATCATGCTCCTTTTGTCGGCGAGGTTGAGGTCTGCCTTGCCACGGTGGCGAGAGCGCAGGGCGAATCGTTCCAGATCGTTATAGATGGTGGCTTGGTGCGTGCTGGCGGAAACCGCGTTGTTGTGTTAGCCAACGATGCTGAGCTTGCTAGCGATGTTGAGCAGGAGTCTTTGAGTCGACGTCGAGAGCGCTACGAAGAGCGAGTGGGTGAACTCGACGAATCGCTTGCAGAGACTGAGCGGCGTTCGTTGGAGCTCAGAGCGAGTCTGATCGACTAGGTGACCCCTCGGGTTCGTTGCTGTCTTGCGGTTACGTTCGATGAGGAGATCGAGTCAGAGCTCAATGTCCTGCGCAGGTTCTTGGGTTCAGGCGCCCTTGACTGGATTCCACCGCACGTTACCCTGATTCCGCCGGTTGACACTACACCAGCAGAGGCGTGGAACTTTGTGGGTCAAATCGCCGCGCTGAGTACCCGTGCTGAGCCGGTCAGCCTTGAGATGGCTGGGTTTGATACGTTTACGAATCGGCGGATCACTGGCCACCTCCCGGTTGTCTCTGGTGGAGCCGAGCTTGAGCAATGGCGTGATCAGCTGGGTCCAGTGCGTGATTCGCGCGCGTATGTGCCGCATGTGACGGTGGTGGAGAATATCGAAGCTGATGAGGCGTTGATGCTCCAGGAGCGTCTGTCTCGGTACAGGTTGGAGACGACAGCCAGCGAGGTAAGCCTTTTAGTTGCCGATGCACGCGGCAGGAGAAGAGGGTGGCGACCGTTTGTTAGGGCGCTCGTTGGCTATGGTGGGCGGCGGAGACGTTCTCACCGCTCTGTTGTAGTGATGCTCTCGCGCTCGAGTCCTGTTGCCCACAGGCGCGAATCCCAGTGCGTAAGTGCTTGGATGCTCGACTCATCGGGCGAGCTGCTTGGGTGGGTAGAGGCGTTCGCAGCGCCAAGCGGAGTCTGGGTGTTCGACGATAGTGTGATCCTAGATCGTGACTTAGTTGGTTTCGGTTTTGAGGAGTTGGTGGTAGAGGAGTTGCTTGTCTACTTGCAATCCGCTACGGCAGTGGTTGCTCCCGCTTGGGTCAGTAGCCTCGATCCTCTTGGTGCAACGACGCTGAGCTCAGAGGGTGTTCGTCTGTTGGGTTTGCGTAGTTTTGATCTATCCATGATTGGCAGGAGAGCAGATGCTGCTCAGGCCATGAGATGGAAGTTCCTGAGCTTTTCCACGCGGTGAACGGCCTCGATTGTTCTCACAGTCTTGCTTCTTGAGCGCATGACGATCGAGTGGGTTATCGCCTCTCCGCGGCGAGTTCTGACACCACGGAGAAGTTCTGAGTTGGTGATACCAGTGGCGGCGAAAAAACAGTCTTGAGAGTTGACGAGATCCGAGGTATGCAGGATGGTGGTAAGGTCGTAGCCAGCATCTAGGGCTTTCTTGCGTTCTACGTCGTCACGCGGCCAGAGTCTAGCCTGGATGGCGCCGTCGATGCATTGTAAACCGGCTGCCGCGATGACCGCCTCGGGGCTACCCCCAACGCCTAGGAGCATATCCACATTCGAGGATGGTAGCGCAGTGAGGATTGCGGCTGCGACGTCACCATCTCCGATTAGAGAGATTCTTGCACCAGCCGCTCGAACCTCTTCGATGAGTTCCCCATGCCGCGGTCGATCGAGAATTGCCACCGTAATCTCTGAGGTCTGACACCGGCGCGCCTTCGCTAGTTCGATGATGTTCTCGCGTGGTGAGAGGTCGAGGGACACTACCCCGATCCCCTCGGGGCCGGTTGCGAGCTTGTCCATGTAGACGATCGGTCCAGGGAAAAACATCGAATCGCTACCAGCTACCGCGATAACGCTCATTGCACCGCCCCGTCCCATTGCGGTCGGAGTCGTGCCCTCAATCGGGTCGACGGCGATGTCGACCTTCGGACCTATGCCATCGCCTACGTGTTCGCCGTTGAAGAGCATGGGCGCATTGTCCTTTTCGCCCTCGCCGATGATGACGGTGCCATCCATGGAGACCACATCAAGAACGCTACGCATCGCGTTCACAGCAGCCCCGTCGGCTGACTCTTTTTGTCCACGCCCAACCCACTGCGTCGAGGCGAGCGCCGCGGCCTCTGTGACGCGGACTAAGTCGAGGGCAAGGTTGCGATCGGGGGGCGAGTTGTCGAGCATGTACAGTATGGTAGTGGATGAGCATCTGGGCTCGGTCAGCCCTGCTGTTTCTTGACGGTTTCTTGACGTGGACTAGACTAGGGGTCTATGACACGATTTGATGAGTGGGTTGCGAGCTATGATCGAGCCCCAAAGAGACAGGACCTTTTCGAGACGCTTTCTGGAATCGAGTTGGCTCCTGTCTACACCAGCCGAGGTGCTATTGGGTCTGTTTCGGAGCTTCCAGCCGAGGAGGAGCTTCCTGGGAGTTTCCCATACACCAGGGGAATTTATGCGAGCGGATATCGGACCAAGCTATGGACGATGAGGATGTTCGCTGGTTTTTCTTCAGCTGCCGAGACTAACGAGCGCTTTCGTGAGCTTCTGGAGGCCGGAGGAACTGGGCTGTCGGTAGCCTTCGACCTTCCGACGCTGATGGGACGAGATTCGGATGATCCAAAATCGCTGGGCGAGGTAGGCAAATGCGGTGTCGCTATCGATACCTATGACGACATGGAGACTCTCTTTGAAGGCATCCGGCTAGGCGAGATTACCACCTCAATGACCATAAACTCACCGGCTGCCTTCATCCTTGCCTCCTTTGTGGCAGTTGCTGAGAAGAGCGGTGTGTCGAGGCGAGAATTAGGCGGCACCTTACAAAACGATATTTTGAAGGAGTATCAGGCACAAAAGGAGTACTACTTTCCTCCGCGCCCATCGATGCGTCTGGTACGCGATACTATGACCTTCGCGGCGGCAGAGATGCCAAAGTGGCACCCACTTTCAGTCTCGGGATACCACATCCGCGAGGCAGGGTCGACGGCTGCTGAGGAGCTCGCCTTTACGATCGCCAATGGTTTCGCCTATGTTGAGACAGGATTAGCCGCTGGGCTTGCGGTTGACGAATTCGCTCCTCAACTTTCATTCTTTTTCAATGCCCACATCGATTTCTTTGAGGAGATTGCGAAGTATCGTGCTGCGCGTCGCATCTGGGCCCGTTGGATGCGCGATCACTACCACGCTCGAGACCCTCGGTCTTGGCTGCTTCGCTTTCACACCCAGACGGCGGGAGTGTCTTTGACCGCTCAACAGCCTGAGCTAAACATCGTTCGTACGGCTATCGAGGCTCTTGCAGGGACTCTTGGAGGAACCCAGAGCCTCCACACCAACTCAATGGACGAGGTCCTCTCATTGCCGACCCAAAGGGCCGCACGTATCGCACTGCGAACTCAGCAGATCATCGCTCACGAGACTGGTGTTACTAACGTGGTTGATCCACTTGGCGGGTCGTATTTTGTCGAAGAGCTAACTCTTGAGATCGAGCGTCAAGCGGAGGAGATCTTTGCTGAGATTGCGGATTTGGGTGATGGTTCTATGCTTGAGGGTGCGCTGGTGGGTATCGATAACTTCTACCATGTGAATCGAATTGCGGACTCGGCCTATGAGCTCGAGAAGAAGATCTCAGCAGGCGATCGTGTTGTCGTGGGTGTCAATAACTTCATCCTTCAAGATGAGGATCCTATTGATACCCTGGTGATCGGCCCAGAGGTGGAGAGGCTTCAGGTGCAGCGACTCGAGGATGTTCGCCAAAGGCGTGATTCAGATCAGGTGGATCGTGCGCTTGCGGACCTGCAGGCAGATGCGCGGGACCCGGAGGTGAACCTGATGGAGCCTCTAATTCGAGCCTCAAAGGCACGGGCCTCGATCGGTGAAGTCATGGAAGCGCTCGCGGATGTGTTTGGATATTACGAAGAGCCTGGGATCTGAACTTGATCGGCGAGGTGTGGCTAGCCGAGCTCGCCGGAATTCTAAAAACGAACTAACGGTTGCCGAAGTCCTGCCATGGTGGGGTTGATAGCGCTCCGGCAGCTGAACCTGGCGACATTCATCTCGCTCAGTCTGCTCTCTCATCGGGCAACGTTTTGGCTTGGACCGCGCCTTGAGCCCGGTCCAGCTTGTAGGCCTGACCGGGAGTGGTAGGTGTGGTGGTACTAAATTCGTTTGGAGTGGTGGTTATCGATCGAACTCACGCGTCGAGTCCCTCGGCTCTCGTGGTTGGTTAACTGAAAAGTCTGATTGAGGCGTGCACGGCTAGCGACAGACGGACAGACAAGGTTACACAGCTCCCAGACCCACTAGAGACGAACTAATCGCGAGAAAGCGGAAAGCTCCAAAGCCCACATGAGTGCTTTGGAGCTTTCCGTTGTTTAACACGTTGACTTTTTGGCTGTCTAAGCCTTTGGTAGAACGGTGTCAACTATTGCAAGGGCGCGGCGAGTCGCTGCCTTTGCATCGATCACCTTCTCTGAGACGTTTTGGGTCGAACTCAGCATGGTGAACAGGAGCACCGCAGTGTTTTCAGGATCAGTCATCTTGAGCATCTTGAGCGGCTCGACGAGTGGGCGTGCCAATGCGAGATAGTACTCCTTTACCTTGGCGGCGATTTCAGGAGTGCGATCTCGGTTCTCAAGATTGCGGAGTACCTCATGGGCGAGCCTCGCGTCTGGCGCAACGACAACCTTCGCGAAGCCGGTGATCTGCTCACGTGGCTCACGATGGCGCTTCATTGCAGTGATGAGTTGCTCCTGATACCCTGGCAACACTTCCTCTGCGAGATCGAGCGCCAAGTGATTCTCCGAAGGGAAATACAGGTAGACACTATTGCGTCTCAGTCCGGCTCGAGGACCTACGGCCTCGAAGTTTACCGACCTGATGGTTGGATTAAGCAACGACTCCTTGGCGGCATCAAGAAGTGCCTGTCGTCGTTGTGCGTGATGTTCCTTAACTGTGGGGGCCATGATTTTGGGCATTGATCAAAGTATATAGCTGTTTTGCTTCTGCCTATCCGAATATCAAATTTCTATGTCTGAGGCTCGAACTATAGTTCGTATATGACGACATTACGAATCGGTCCAGAGGTTGCTCACGCAAAGAAGATCGGCAAATCGCCACTTCAGAAGCTTGAATGGTTGCTTGCACTTATGGTTGTGGCGCTAGTGGTCCTGGTGGTGATTATGCGGTTTATTACACCGATTGTAGCTGGGGAGCATGCATCGTCGGAGGTTTTTGTCGTCAGTCGTGGTGATACCCTTGTCTCGATCGCTGAGCAGGTCGATCCGAACGCGAATCCCTATCCGATAGTGTCACAGATGGAGGTACAGACACACGGTACCCTCTTGTGGCCAGGAGAGCGAATCATCGTCCCCACGTCACGTCATTGATCAAGTACGCCGACAGACCCTGTCTCTAACGGCGGGGAGGACGTCACATCTCAGTGATGCATTCGCCCGGTCCAGCACTAGGCATGATCTGGGGTTGAAAGCAGTGTTCGATAACAAGATTCGACGGACCTGTGTGAGTGGGCATTTTCCCAAGGTGCGGATACACGAACGGTATACAAGTGGTGCGGGACCGGAGGGATGTCGGTGCATGCACGTCAGCTAGCCAAGCTCGTTCTCATCGGAGACCTAGAGTCTTGTATTACCCGGTAGCGGCATATCTGACGGCTGAGCTGGATCTATCCTTGCTATTGGGTGGTCAAGATAATCTTGCCGAACTTCCCAGGCTTGCTAAACCGATCGTAGGCCTCTGCTGCGTTGATTAGGTTGAATTGCTCTTCAACGATTATCCGGTAGGCACCGGAGGCCAAGTGGCCTAGCAGCTGATGCTCGACGCGGGCGGCGAGTAGAGCCTTCTCTTCCCAACTGCGCGCGCGAAGCGTCGATGCGCGAAGCGTTCCACGCTTACCCATCAGAAGCCGTAGGTCAATTTGAGTTTTGGCTCCACTCCCGACGCCGATGACAACTATTCTGCCGTTGGTCGCGAGCGCATTCATGTTGGTGGCCAGGTTGTCACCAGATACGAGCTCAAGGATGACATCGTAGGGACCTGAGCTGGTAATCTCGTCTGGAGTTACGCTGCTACGTGCTCCCAATGACAAGACGTGTGCGTCCCTTTCGTGGTTGCGGACGACGGCGACCACCTCCGCTCCGAGGAGGGCACCAAGCTGTACCGCTGCAGTGCCGACGCCACCGAGGGCGCCATGGACCAGCAATCGATCTCCGATACTTAGGCTGGCCTGAACGACGAGCGCATCCAAGGCAGTAAATGCTGCCTCGGGGAAGCCGCCCGCGGCTATGGGATCGATCGAACCTGGTACCGGGATGCAGGCACTAGCGGGAGCGACGAGAAACTCTGCATGAGCTCCGCCACCGGTGACCCCCATGACGAACTGACCAGGTTGGAAGGCTAGCTCTGGCGACCCTGCCTCTATGACTTCACCAGCAAACTCGAGCCCCAGTCGTTCTGGATCAAAACCCGCTGGTGGAGGGTAGTGCCCGCGGGCCTGAAGTAGATCAGCGGCGTTGATACCGGCGCTTGTCACCTTGATGAGCAGCTCGTTCCGACCAGGTTGCGGTGTCGCAACCTCTTCGATCATTACAGAACCATTCCGAGCGATGAGTGCACGCATAGAGCCCTCCTCCTTGTCTGGGTGGCACAAAGACTACCTTACGGGCCCATCCTAGCCTTGAGTGTCCCTGCTGTCCCAGTGAGGTGGGAGCGGAGCGGGACTCGTAAGTGGACTTTAGGGGTCTATTCCGGTAGCGTGGAGAGAGAAATTCTTGTTGATACCCGGGAGGTAGTCATGACCAAAGAGATGCGGATTGAACACGATTCCATGGGAGAGATCGAAGTACCCGCTAGCGCTCTCTGGGGAGCGCAGACTCAACGTGCAGTTGCAAATTTTCCTATCTCGGGTCAGCGAGTACCAATGGCATTGATTCGAGGCTTGGTTTGGGTTAAGTGGGCCGCGGCGATAACCAATGCTGATCTCGGAATCCTCGATGCTGAGGTTAGTAATGCGATTGTAGGCGCATGTGAAGAGGTGCTTGGCGGGGCCCATGACGATCAGTTTCCGATCGATATCTATCAGACGGGCTCCGGCACCTCCTCGAACATGAATGTGAATGAGGTGATTGCTAGGCTCGCGACCTCTCGGTTGGGTAAGCCGGTGCTCCCCAACGATCATGTCAACGCCTCTCAGTCCTCGAACGACGTCTTTCCGACGGCGATGCATCTAGGTGTGCTCCTCGAGCTGTCAGAGCTTCTACTACCAGCGCTGAATCGACTGGCTGAGGGACTCGAGTTGAAGGCGACCGAGTTCTCAGAGGTGGTGAAGTCAGGGCGAACCCACCTCATGGATGCGACGCCGATCACTCTCGGGCAGGAGTTCTCGGGTTATGCCGCAGCGATTCGCAAGGCTATTATGCGGATCGAACTCGCTCGGGATGATGTGGGTGAGGTCCCACTCGGAGGGACTGCAGTCGGAACCGGCTTGAACGCCCCTCCTGGATTCGCTGACGGCGTGTTGGTACGGTTGAGAGAGCGTCTAAATGTTCCGATTCGAGAGGCCAGCAATCATTTTGAGGCTCACGGTGCACGCGATGCTATTGTCTTCCTATCTGGTGCTCTCAAGACATTGGCCATGGCCTATTACAAGTTAGCTAATGATCTTCGTTGGATGTCTTCTGGACCTCGTTGTGGACTGGGTGAGATTCACCTTCCAGACCTTCAGCCAGGATCGTCGATTATGCCAGGTAAGGTCAATCCGGTGGTCCCTGAGGCGATGTGTCAAGTCGTTGCTCGAGTCATTGGAAACGATGCCACGATCGCATTCGGGGGAGCAGCGGGCAATTTCGAACTCAACGTGATGCAACCAATCATGGGCGTTGCGGTACTGGATTCGATGCAAATCATGGCGACGATTGCGGACACCATGGTAACCAAGTGTGTCAATGGCATAGAAGCTAACGTGGAACGATGCCGTACCTATGCACTTTCCTCGCCATCGATCGGGACATCGCTTAATCCGTATATTGGCTACGAACAGGCTGCGAAGGTTATCAAGGAGGCACTCGCAACCGACAAGGATCTAAGGACAGTTGTGCTCGAGAAGGGCCTGCTGTCGGAGGCCGAGGTGGATGTAGCTCTTGACGTGATGGCGATGACTAAAGGTGGCATCATAAGATAGCGCCGCTCAACTCTAGCGCACAAGCGGACCCCTTGAAATTGCGGCTTAACATCCGGAGAGCCGGGGCCTCAACGGGCCCCGGCTCTCCGTGTCCTACAACAACAGCGCTTAGGCGACTCTTTTGAGATCGCCGCGTTCAAGCTGAACCGCCTGGTCTTCGATCTTGCGGTGCAGACCAGCAAAGAAGCCAACGATGGCGTCGAAGAAGAAGGCGATTCCGCCGAGTGCTAGACCGGTTACGGTAACGCCTATCCAACCCGCCCTCAGGTTGGCGACGGAGAATCCACTCCAAAGATTGAGATTGGCGATCCATGCCAGAGCGATGCCGAGGATCAGTTGTACGAGCGGCTTGAGCTCACGTGTCCGAGCGTACGCCCGTTCTCCGAGAAGACTCAATGCATAGATTCCTAACCCAAAAAGTATTACAAGTCCGAAGTAGTGCATCCATTCCTCCTTCCACTTCACTTCTAACTTCAACTGTTCAAAACGCTGTCACCATGGAGTATATGCCCATTAGGGTTTAGTTTTTTCTCAGGATTGCCGTACCATCAAGTATCGATGCGTTCGTTGATTCTGCCGACCTACTTGCATTGACTGGATGCATGGAATGATGGTTTATGACTCGGGTTGAGCGCAAGGAGACGGTTGTCTGGCCGAGAAACACGTGCCGCATTATGTCGGCGATGGGCGACCGTTCCAGACAAGTGTGCAGGGGTGGGTGTCCCTTTGAATTGCCACCGCCGTGAACCAACGCTGCTAGTCAGTTCGCTGAAGGCTCGTAGGCTAAGAATCTATGGCTCTGTTAGAACATTTTCGCTATCTTTCTCGTTACGCTGCGATTGATGATCCAGAGATCGTGACTGAATTCGGTTATCTCTTGGCGGAGGCTGCCTCCGATCCGATCGAACTTGCTCCCGCACTCGTGCAGTTGCTGCGCGGGATGCCAGCGTCGGTAGAGATCTGGAGCACCGCCAATTCAGTACTTGATGCGATCGATCATGCGGATGCGGCGGCAGAGTTTGGATGGAACTTGATTGCGCATCTCAGCAGTTGTGATCTACACCAGACTCGAACGATGCCGCTCGCAGTGAGTTCGCGCTCGGCTCTGCATCTCGGTGCACTTCAAGAGTGCATAAGCTGTAGCGTTCGCTTACTCCCTGATGAACTGTTGCAGCGATACGCGCTCCACTTTGGCTATCAAGTCGACCCTCTAGGGTCACATCCGGTATATATCGACGGGACGAGAATTTTAGCTAGGCATTATCGCTGGCCCGAACTCGCCCCGATTTTGGCGGATCGATTGTAGCCGCTGATCGCTTGTGGATATCACATTGGAATCGATGCTCCGACAACGGGTTGGTCAGCTTTGATGAGGTAGGGACATAGCTTGCCCATTGGGTCTATTCACTGATACGGTATCGTCTATAGCGTTTATTTCTGGTCGCGAGCGAAGTTGGCCTAAAGTGGGGTCGATTTTGAGCTTGAGGGCTGGAATGCGTTTCGGGTATAGAGTGAGAGTCGGATGTTCTCGGGGGAGGGGTTTTTGTGGCGAAGCGCCGATCGTTGATTGCGATGACCGATGGTGAGCGTGATTTCTTCTTAACTTCCGGTAGAACTCTCAACTTGGCGTCGCTCGGGCCCAACGGTCGTCCTCATCTGGTGGCCATGTGGTATTGCCTGTTAGATGGTACGATCTGGTGTTGGACCTATGCGAAATCTCAAAAGGCACTCAACCTGAGGAGAGACCCACGTGTAACCGGGCTGATTGAGGAGGGGGAGCGTTACGAGGAGCTCCGAGGTGTGAGCATCTATGCGAACGCCGTAGTAGACGAGGATCCATCCCAGGTCGCACTAGTAGGCCGCACGCTCTTTGAGCGTTATCAGTCTGGAGCATCAGTGGTATCGGTGGAGAGCTTTCTGGGCTCTGCACCAAAGCGGGTTGCCTTCTCGTTGGCGGTCGAGGAGTTTGTGAGTTGGGATCACCGAAAACTCGAAGGACGTTACTAGCTCGCGACTGCGTTCTGTTCTAACTCCGAGGTTTTGTAGCCACCTTCACGTAAGCCTCATTGGTAGTTGCTATGATCTCGGTATGGGAGAAATGATTACCTTTCCGAGCAATGGGCACGAGGCAACCGGATATTTGGCGACACCGGGATCTGGAACAGGCCCAGGTGTAATCGTCATCCAAGAGTGGTGGGGTATCAATAATCACATCAAAGACGTATGTGATAGGTTCGCCGCACAGGGCTTCTTGGCGTTGGCACCAGATCTCTATAATGGGCGAGTTGTCGCCGAGCCGGACGAGGCTGCCAAAGCCATGATGGCGCTCCAGCTTCAGGATGCCTCTAAGCAGATGGCTGGTGCGGTCAAGGAGCTTGTACGACGTTCGGGGCATAGTGGTGTTGGGGTCGTCGGATTCTGTATGGGTGGAGGCTTGGCTTACGTTCTGGCTGCGAATCAGCCTGAACTGGTGAAGGCGGTGGTTCCTTTCTACGGTGTGATTCCTTGGCCCGACGCTGAGCCGGACTATGCCAAGATCCAGGCCCCGATCCAGGGCCACTACGCTGAACACGATGATCCGTCATCTCCCGAGGTCGTACGCCAGCTCGAAGAGCGTCTGCGGTCGATGGGCAAGTCGGTGGAGTTTTTCATCTACCCGGGGACCGAACATGCGTTTTTCAACGATGATCGCCCGGAGGTCTACCACGCACAGTCTGCCATGCAGGCGTGGGATCGTGCTACCCAGTTCCTGCGTGATTCACTGAACGATTAGTCAGAGATATAAGGACCGCTAACGGAGAAGACCGACATCGTCTAAGGATCAT
>DAHXNM010000340.1 GCA_027365375.1 Ferrimicrobium sp.
CCTTTCTACATGCCTACTGCAGACAGGTGTCTCAGGAAACGTTCGATATTAGAACGCACCAGGAGAGCATCCTAAAGGTGACCTCGGAGTAGAAGACTGACAAGCTATCGCAGCGGCCGACGCGATGCACCGTTCAGATCGCGATCTGTCGGCACCTCCCAGCTTGCCAACTCGCACCCAGGAAATCAACATCACTCATGCTCTCCGGCCGCCTGAAGTATGGTCAGAGCAACCATCCTGGCGCGGTCTTGGGTTGTCGCAAAACTGGAAAACAATGCAGGCTCCTCGCACTCGAACACACGTGAACAAGCGAGTGGTGAAGTCTATGACCATCATTAAAAAGCTGCATTGCGATCCTTGCGGACCGAACGCTCCTTCAAACCTTGATCGAACCACCGCGTCAAGAAAATGCGCTACGGCCCCAGAAGCAACAGTCAACATGCACCCGACAAGCACAAGTCGCAGGCCGCATTACCTCTGCCGAATCATCGCCATAAACTCTCAACGACTCCAAACAGACAGCGCGCCAACCAGGCACAATGAGTCCCGCTTGACAAAGTACACCCAATAGAGTTAGAGTTGCTCTAATTCCATCCTAGGGTTGTGTGCCGAGGGGATGAGGTCGTGGTGCTCCCGGGTGGGAGCACAGGGTTGGTGCCCCTCCCCTAGGACGGCCGAAACCATCCTAGGGTTGTGTGCCGAGGGGATGAGGTCTTTCATTGGGCCAGCACGCTCGTTCGTGCGCTATGGTGTTGAGCAACCGACTTGTCCTGTCGTCTCCAGCCATCGATGACCACCTGCAGTTCATTCACGCTGTTCATCACCTTGGTCATCAGTTCGTCGGTTCCACGGAGCGCACGCAATTCATTGACACTCCGAGCTACCGCAGCAGCCAACTCTGGTCGGATACCAATCGTGGCACCAACTTCCGAGGGAAGAATTTCGCCAGCCACGAGAACCGCCTTAGCCAACCCAGCCGCGTCAATATCGGGCCAAGTCGCCACACTCAGGTCGTGTACAAACCCGAAGAGACCATCGCCGTGACTCTTCATGGCACATTGCGCAACTACCCTCAACCCTCTCTGCACAACCAGAGCTTCGAGACGATCCAGCGAATGCCCAGGGTCAAATCCATAGGTCATGAGAACCGCTACCTGGGTCGCGGCACCAACGGGTAGCTGACCAACTAGCCTCTCCGTCGCCGGGCTCGCATGCTGCCCGCCGACGACCAGACCATCCACCCAAGTAGCCAGCACCAAAAGATCAAAATCTGCCACCATGTCCGAGCTAACCTGATCAACTGGAACCGCAACAATCTCATTCGTTACTGAACTCAACAGATCGGCAAGCCTCAACGCCAATGCTCGCGTCGTACCCCCGGGCGAGTCAATGCTGATGAGCACTCTCGGTGGACGTAGTCGCCCTACCACCGACGGGGCGAGCCTCGAGGAGCGATCCAACAGGCTCCTACCCAACTTACGTCCTTGGGCCATCGCCTCGACGACCGTCGAGGGTCCAATCAAGGAATCTCCAACCACGTAGATATGATCCTTCAAGGCTATCTGTGCCCGAGCCCGAGCATGTTCTCGGCCGACGGATAGATCACCGACGGCCATCCGTCGAGAGACATCATTGGCGAGACCGTTAAAGATGCCACTGGCCACCCAATGGCGATCCTTAATAATTGGAACCTCTTTGCGAACTGGCAGCGACGGAAACGTGGCTAATAGATCGGGTTCAATGCGATAACCGAGGGCTGCAACGACCTCATCTACCTCCATGACCCGGAAGACCTTATCCGTCACCTTGGGACGCTGTTGCCGATCTTCCTGTACCGTGGCCACCAAGGTCGCCGCGATACGACCATTCGCCAACGGTCGAAGACTGGCTACCGTCACCGAGAACAGGACTTCAACGCCCTCGTGTTCCGCCTCCCCAAGTTCATCCGGGCGGACAAGCGAGAACCGACGATCCATCCAGTCAACACAGGTCGCCGAGCCGCCAAGGCGACGGGTCATGCGAGCGACATCCATGGCGGTATTACCAGCACCTACGACGAGGACATTCTTTGGACCCGTCAGTTCCACAGGATCATCTGAGTGATCC
>DAHXNM010000110.1 GCA_027365375.1 Ferrimicrobium sp.
GCAAGCTGTTCATGATCGCAGCCCGGTTCGGCGACGCGAACAGCCCCATTGCCAACCCGTTGATCGCCAGAAGTGCGGCGAAATCGACGTACGAGAAGTCAACAGGCAAGAAGATCAGACCAATGAACGATGCCGCCGCTATGATCATCCCACCGGTCGCGAAGGGGCGTGCACCAAAGCGATCCGAGAAGTATCCGGATACAGGACCAGCCACTAGGAAACCAACCGTCAACGGCACTAGATAGATACCCGCCCATAACGGAGTCTCCGAGTAGCTAAATCCATGTGTTGGGAGCCAGATCCCCTGTAGCCAGATGATCAAGATGAACATCATGCCGCCGCGACCCAGCGACGCCAAGAGGCTCGCCAGGTTCCCCGCAGTGAAGGCTCTGATTTTGAACAGGCGAACGTTGATCATCGGCTCGTCCAAGCGGAGTTCGAGCCATATGAAAACCCCTAAGGTGGCGAGGCCGCCAACAATCGCTGCGATCACCCCAGGATTCGTCCATCCCATAGCGGAGTTGCCGTAGGGCTGAATTCCATAGGTAATGCCTACTAGGACTGAGATTAACCCTGCAGCAAATAGGAAGTTCCCAAACCAATCGATCTTAGCCTTTATACGAATGCCGGTATCGTGGAGCACCATGTAGGCCCAGATCGTACCGGCGATACCCACGGGCACCGAGACTAAGAAGATCAAACGCCATGAGATCGGCGCCAAGACCCCACCGAGGATCAGACCGATGAACGAACCGGCGATAGCCGTCACGTTATTGATGCCAAGCGCAAGTCCACGCTGGTTCGAGGGGAACACGTCGGTCAACAGCGCCGCAGAGTTCGCAAACAACAACGCTCCACCAAGTCCCTGGAAGATGCGCATTGCGATCAGCCACAATGCACCTGCACTCCCGTGCAGCCAGGTAATCGAGAGCATGATCGAGAAGAACGTGAAGATCGCAAACCCCATGTTGTACATGCGAGAGCGACCGAACATGTCACCCAGGCGGCCGAAGTTGACCACCATGACCGCAGTAACAACGAGGTAGCCCATCAAGACCCAGAGGAAGTATGAGGTATTCCCTGGGGCCAACGGGTCAAGATGTATCCCATTGAAGATCTCGGGCAATGAGATGAGGGCGATCGAGGAGTCGATCATCACCATGAGCACCCCGAGGGTGGTATTTGAGAGTACCAACCATTTATATCTCGGATGTTCTCTCATCGCAGCACTACGCTGCCGAAACGAGGGTTTCCCCTCAACAGTTGTCGCCATCTATGTCTCCTTCGTGATCATTCGCCAGTTCGACTCGTAGCATCCCCGCCGACACGCGAACCGTCGCCCTGGCAAACAACGTCATGTATCTACTAGATCATCATCATCGACTTCCATCAAGGCCCAAGGGTCGGTGGAAGTCATCTATTTGCAACCACAGCATACCTGTTAGTTGCTTGCATCCTGCAACTACTTCGCACACGGGATTTATTCCCACCCTCGTCTAGTTTTTTGCTCAGCCAGCCACCGAAAGTGAACGTTTAGCGAGCCCAAACCAGAACCCGTCGACCTCGCTCACTATCTGATCACTACCGCCCGCTCCAAGCGTGACAAAGAGAGGGGCAAAGTGCTCAGTACGAGGATGAGCGATCCCGGCTGCGGGAGCACTTCGTTGAAAGTCCAACAAGTGATCGATCTCGCCGGCGGCAAGCGCCCGAGCGCCCCATTCATCAAACTCACGAGACCATGAAGGAGGTTCCGCGCTCGGCCCTGCATCCCAACGCATTCCGCGGAGGTTGTGTGTGAAAAACCCACTGCCGATGATTAGGACTCCCTCGTCGCGCAACGGAGCAAGCACCTTACCAAGATCAAATAGTTGTGACGGATTGAGTGTCGGCAACGAGAGCTGCATCACCGGGATCGTCGCCTCAGGAAACATCACCATCAGTGGGACCCAAGCACCATGATCCAAACCTCGCGTCTCATCGTGGTCAACCGACATGTGGGCCTCAGCTAGGAGACGCTCGACCGAGGCACCGAGAACTGGTGACCCTGGAGCTGCATATTCAAGCTGATAGAAGCGGTCCTCAAATCCCCAAAAATCGTAGACCAGCGGCACCTGCCGAGAGGCACTCAGGCTGATCGGGTTCGACTCCCAGTGTGCCGAGATCATCAAAATAGCCTCTGGCGTTGGCAGCCGCCTACGCCACGCTTGCAGTTCGCTAATCCAGAGTGGATCATCAAGCAAAGGAGGAGCACCGTGACTGAGGTAGAGGACTGGCATGTTTTCTGACATCACCATATTATAGTTGCACATGCACTTATCTGTCATGAATTGGCCGCATATCGTCCTATAGCTCGATAAAAGTTACCCTCCATTAAACTGAAATTCAGCTTCTGTTAACCAAACTTCGGTCTACCCAAGCGGCGAGCAAGGAGGGGCGCTACGATTACGATCTGGGTGCTCGCCGTAGTCCTATTGGCCTCGGTCACCCATGCCAGCTGGAACGCTCTCGCTAAGTACATCGATGACCCGAGCTTCGCCTTCGTGTGGATCAATCTGACGGTAGCCGTCATAGGCGCATGCTTCATTATCGTCATCGGCATCCCAAACCGCTCCGCGCTACCGTTCCTGCTTGTATCCTTCATCATCCACATTGCCTACAACATCTTCCTATTGAACTCCTATCGTTTTGGAGATCTCTCCCAGGTCTATCCGCTGGCTCGAGGCATCGCTCCAATCCTGGTCGCTATCGGAGCATTCCTCTTCGCAGGTGAAAATCTGAACGCAATCGAGGTCACCGGGATCATCGTGATCGCAGCCGCTCTCGCCTCGATCGCCGAATTCCATGCCACCAAAGCTCTCTGGTTGTCGCTTGCCACCGGATTGGCGATCGGCGGCTACAGCCTGGTCGATGGCGTCGGGGTGAGACATGCGCACTCATCATTTGCCTATGCAGGTCTCCTTTTCCTTTTAGAAGGAGGCGTACTCGGAATCGGCATCGGCTGGATGCGCATCCACCGAAAACAACCCCTTATCACGACGCATCTTCCACTTGCAGTGACCGCCGGGGCGCTATCATATCTCGCATATGCCGCAGTCCTCTGGGCGCAACAGCGTGCTCCACTTGGCGTTGTATCGGCCCTACGCGAGACGAGCGTGATCGTCGCCGCCCTCATCGGCGGATACTTCCTAAAGGAGGAAGTTGGGCGAAGGAGATTACTCGCTGCTGCAGTCGTCTGCATCGGGGTAACTATCCTCGTCCTCAGCTAAGCACTCAACATCCCACCCATAATGCCACTCTCACTCCAATAGATGAGTGAGAGTGGGTAAGGTGAACTCATGGACACTGGACCTCTGATAAAGCCAGAGCAGATACCAACGTTGATCGATCCCGTAATACTCGACGTACGCTGGTATCTCGATGGTCGTGATGGCTACACGAGCTACCTCCAGGGGCACTACGCGGGCGCAGTTTTTGTCGATCTAGATGCGGTAGCGACCGAACCAGCCCCTCCAACAGCAGGGCGCCACCCACTCCCGCCACCAGCGACATTTGTCCGATCGATTGCAGAACTCGGGGTCGGTCAAACAAGCCAAGTTCTGATAATGGACGACGCTCGTGGCTCGATAGCGGCGAGGATTTGGTGGATGCTCGATGCGCTAGGCGTTGAGGCGTACGTGTTGCTAGGAGGAGTACAAAGTCTTCCAGAAGCTGACATCTGCCTGACTCCTTGTCATGGCGCCCCAAAGGCTCCCTGGACTCCCTCCACCTCCGAGTGGCCAGAGAATCGAACCGTAAACACTGACGAGATCGAAAACCAGAGCTCCAGGTTTCTTCTCCTCGACGCGAGAGCCCACGAACGCTACCTCGGAAACGAAGAGCCGATAGATCGAGTAGGAGGACACATCCCGGGAGCGCGATCACTTCCTTGGCAACGAGTGCTCGACAGCATTGAGGGGTCCTCGAGCGACAGTACGCGCGCCGAAATTCGCACCATTCTTGAAGATGAACGCGAGCTAGTCGCCTACTGCGGATCCGGGGTCACTGCCTGTGCTCTAGTCCTCGCTCTACGAGCCTATGGCCGCGAGGCTATGCTCTATCCAGCATCGTATTCAGGCTGGTCGAGCGACACTTCCCATCCAGTTTGCACCGACATCTGCGACGGCTGATAGGCCACGTCAGCGCTATACCAGGAAAGATATTTACACCACCCAACACCCTGCAGGGCCGCCGCGTTAGTCAAAATCGACCCCATCAGAGAGCACGGCTTTCCCAGAGCAAAAAAGACTCAGCGGCCAGCCTCAAAGCAGTTGGATTATATCCGCAATCACGAGGTAGAGGACAAGAGCAATGACCGCCACATAGATAGCGCTCATCTGCCACCGCCACTTGTGGTTGGCCACCCAGAAGCGACGAATCCCCTTAACGTCAAAGAACAGAGCGGCGACGCCGATGGGAATGCCAATCTCGGGCCCCAATCCGGCCAGGGCTCCTAGGCCAAGAGCAGGCAACAAAAACGGTACGATCACGTAGCTAAGGGTGCAACGAAGACCCGATATCACCATCGCAACACTAAAGAGTCGCTCAGCCGCCTCCTCGCGTCGCACGGTAGGCCGAGCCTCGGGAACCCGAAGCAGTCTCCGAGCAAAGGCGTCATAACGCGATGACGATATCGGCTGACTAACAGGACGTTTTTGATCTGGCGCTATAGCCTCTTCCATGCCTCCATCATATCGTCCCTGTCTTTACAAGCAAAGCCTGGGTACCTACTCGCTTACACAGCAGTTCATCAGATCACCGCCTCTCTCCAGCTCCTAGGTGACCGGCTCCCCACTGCGTTCGACTTGCAGATAGCCTCTAATTGCTGACAGTTGCGAGCGTAGCTCTTGACTGGTGAGCGCACGGAAAAGCGTCCTGACCTCTGGGGTAGCCACCAAGACTGGTGGAACGGCAAGTAGAAACTCTTCAGAGGCATAGGTTTGAAACTGCAGACCGAATTCAAGAGCCACCGGCTCAATCGTGACCCCAAAATCGGCCAAGCCAGATGCCAAT
>DAHXNM010000118.1 GCA_027365375.1 Ferrimicrobium sp.
ATGAGCAGCGCTGGCATTGGGCCTACAAAGCCGGACGCTGGTGTGATGGTGGCGAGACCTACCACGCCACCGGTGGCGATCCCGATGACCGTGACCCGACCGGTAACGGCTCGCTCCATGAACGCCCAGAGAATACTTGCACTGGCTGCTGCCAGCTGAGTGGCCACGAAGGCGTTTGCGGCAAGCTGGCCGGAGCCGAGAGCCGACCCCGCATTAAAGCCAAACCAGCCGAACCAAAGGATACCTGCACCGAGGAGCACCAAGGGGACTGAATGTGGTGCATAGGTCGCACGGGACTGCTTGATTCTTGGGCCTAACATCAAGACGAAGATCAGGGCGGCGGTACCAGCACTCGCGTGTACTACCGCGCCACCGGCGAAGTCTCGTGCGCCCAGTCGATAAAGCCAACCACTTGAGTCAAAAAGCCAGTGTGCAAGGAGAGGGTAGACGACGATACTCCAAGCGAGGACGAAGGCGACCCAAGAACTGAACTTCACGCGTCCAGCGATAGCACCACTGACCAATGCTGGCGTGATGATCGCAAACATCAACTGGAACGCCATAAAGGCGAGCTTGGGTACATGCGTGCCAGGCCAGACTCCGCCCATGTGCATCAAGAAGGCATAATGCAGATCGCCGATGAAGCCATGGCCCATGTCAGGGCCGAAGGCGAGGCTAAACCCTATGCTCACCCATGAGACGGTCACCAGGGAGATGGAAAAGAAGTTCATCATTAACATGTGTAGGACGTTTCGTTGAGGTTCTAGACCTCCGTAAAAGAAGGCTAGCCCCACCGTCATGAACATCACTAGCGCAGCACTGGCCAAGAGCCATGCGGTATCTCCTGCGTTCACAGAAATCTCCAATCATCCACTGAATATAAATAATACTACACCTGGATACTTTCAAATATATAATCATATACGCGAGAAATATTTGTTTCAGTCGAGATTGATACTCGTCTTGGGCCAAGTAGTAATGGGTCTCGCCTGCTTCTGAACTGTCTATGGTTAGCTTGTAATTGATGAGGCTATTGATGTGTGTGTTTAGGTCATAATATTAGCCCCGCAGTGGCATGTACTTAGCACATCCAACCTATGAGGTTAGCAGTAGTCGTACGCTGGTGAGGAATTACTTGTTAGGTAGAGGTGGTAATAGACTGGCCTGTGTTTCGAGGTGAGCTCCCATCATGTGGGTTCAATTGTGTATGCTGCCAACGCGGCAGGGTAGTCTTAAGAGATGATGGTTTGCGACCAAGCACTCCAATATATTGAGCGTGAGCAGTGCGCTCTCGTGGTCGCATCGAGGTTTGAAGAGCTCGAGTTGTTCTGGCTGAGCTCGGCGGGGTATGCGAGGAGGAGGGCACCAACGGTCGGCACCTCAACTGACTGCAAGCAGCTTGGCATCGTTAATCGAGCGTAAAACGCTGCGAAACGATCACGATCCCAGCCCAGGCTAGTGACCGCTCTCGACCTCAGTAGGCGTCCGTGCCGATCACCACAGCGTCCCGCGCATGGCAGGACGCTCGCTGTTGGCAGGAGTGACCCAGAAGCTAGAGTGACTTCGTCATTGCTTAGCCCTAGCGTTGGTGCTGCTAGGAGTCAGACCGAGCGTCTGCCCTCCCCACGACCCTCTTGGCTCGGAGGACGACCAAACCTGCGACGCCTAGGCTTGCCACCCCTATGCCGATCGGCAGAAGGGGTGAGCCGCCCGGGGCTTGTGGAGGTCCGGTGACCAAGCGTGTCGGTGAGGGGGTACTCGTTGATGACGGTGGGGTGCTCGATGATGACGGTGGAGTCGTTGGACTCGGTGAGGTCACCGTCGTGCTAGCGATGGTCTCGGCCTGTGGTACGGTGCAGGAACTCTTAATGGTGTTTTCGACAGTGAACTGCACCCCGGTTGTTGGAACGGAGAAGGCCAAGGTTCCGGGTGCGGTGGCGGTGGTAGTGGCAGTCGATGGTGATGCAGGTAACGAGATGGAGACCGACGCAGGGGTTGCTGGTATGGGGAGATTGCCGGCGAAGGTCTCATCAATAGTGGATGGCGATCCACTTGTTGTCACCACCGGGATGACGAACGAAAGAGGAAGTGTCTTGAGTTTGAACTGTACTCCAAGCTCTACCAAATTCTTTGGAACGGTTACATCGAGGGTAAGTCCATTCAGTGAGACGGTCGAACCTTTGCTT
>DAHXNM010000119.1 GCA_027365375.1 Ferrimicrobium sp.
GTCCCAGCCGATAGCCCAACGGCGACTTCGCCTGGCTCTGAGGTCGGATGATGGGGACGCCAACCAGGAGCAGCTCATCAACGAGCTCTGGGGCTACCACACTAGCTAGCTGGATAGCTACCCTACCACCAAAGGAATGACCGACCACGATCACTCGACTGAGCCCAACCTGCTCGCGCCACTCGCGAATAACCTGAGCAATAGCCTCGGCATAGCCCACGGAGTCGATGGCTACAAGCGGCTCTTCAGAGTCTCCAAAGCCAGGCAGATCAAGTACCAGTACCGACAGCTCTTCATCGAGCAGCTCGATCACACGCGACCAATCACGGTGATCTCGGCGCCAACCATGAAGAAAAATGATACCGAGCACGCCCGCATCTCTAGAGCGTCCAACAATACTAGATACCGATAGTGAGGGCTGGGAGAACGAAGTCGTGAAGAATGCAGCAGCTACGGCCTACTCCTCAGTATCGTCATCGTGCCCATAGGCAGATGGAGCGGCCTGCAGCTCTTCATCATCCAAGTAAGCCATGCACCAGTCGGAATGTCCGTGCACCGAGTCGCCTCCACACTCCTCGCAACGAATGAGTGGAACCGGGATTCCTCGCTTTGCCTTTCGCGCCTCTTCGTATCGACGATGACGACCCTTCTTCACGCGCTACTCCCACTCACTCTGACGAGACTTATTCATTCCTCGCACGTCCAATAGCTAGTTTAGCGATTTGGATCTTGAAGATCTCCAGCTACCAGGTCAAAACGCTAGCTCGCTAGGATAGATTCCAAAGATTGCCTTTTGTCTTGGCAGTACGCTCATGCGCTGGCATGGCTGGCCTAGAGCACACGCTTGGACCGGCATCGTTTGCAGCGAATCGCCATCCGTAGCACACGTCTGTGACGGCTGGTACTGCAGCGGCGGCGGTGTTAGCCAGAGTGGCAAGCGAAGAGCTGCAGAACCCAAAGGGCAAATACAGAAGAAGGAGTGGCGATGGCAGACGCATTCGATCCAGATGAGATGATTGAGAGATTCCAACGACGTGCAGCGGCCGTCAAGTCACGTCCGATCCCACCGGTTGAAGGCAGTGAGCGAGCCAAATTCGTCGAGCAGGCCTCCGTCGACTACTTCGACTACGCAGTCATCGGGGATGCTGTCGCCAAGCTCGAGGATGGAATCCTCACTCTCACCATCGACTTACGACCTCCCCAGAGCTGATCTCAAACTCTGAAACTAGTCACGAAACCTGACACGGCTCTCGCTTAAGGCAAAAGGGCCTACAGCCGTGTGAGATGATCCGTGTCTTTGACTTGTCTGGAACGAGGGCAAAGGATCTACCTGCATAACAAGAGGGTAAGAGAGAGCGTAACCCCCACTGGTTGTCAGCTTGCGCAATGGAGACTTGTCAATGGGATACTCTCAAATGTTGAAGTGTTTGAACTTGAGTAGGTCACAAAGTAGAGGTTATGCCGACCGGCGACTGCCGCTCCGACGTTTTTCGGGATGATCGTGGTAGCTATATTGCACCAGTGACGTGCACCAGGAGCAAGAAGGGAGCTCCCGGTTCCGCTTCCTATGCTGAGTAGATCACCCGTTCCTGGGATGACGAGTGTGGTCTGGCCCCAACTTGTCGACGTAAGCGAGGAGGTAGCTGTCGTTGCAACCCCTGGCGGGGTAGGAATACCGCTCACAACCTGCCAAGAGACACCGCCATTTACACTTCGACGAAGCGGGTAGCTTGACTGTGGATCTATGAGATACTCGGTCCCATGGACCGAGAACAGTTCGTTAGTCGCACAGGCGTTGGCCGCGCTCGGCCAGGATGATTGAGTGAACTCTCTCCCCTGGTCTGTCGATAAGAAGATCGGCTGTTGAGCACCGTTCATTGCACAATTCGAGAGGGTCGTCGTTGGGGAGAAGCGGACGCAAGGTCCGAAGTGAGGACAGAGCAGACTTCCCTGGGTCCAGCTGGTCCCATTCGTGGTCGTCTCTGCGATCTCGGCGTGATGATTGAGGGTGAAGTAGGCGTGGATGTGGAGCTGCGAGGTTTGTAGACCAGCAAAGTTCGCATTACTGTGTCCGCTGGGTGAGGGAATTACGCTCCAAGTCGCCCCATCGTTGGCCGAGATCACTGGCAGATAGGCGAAGTCCGGTGCCTTGTTCGGGATTTCTATCGGGTACGAGGCAGCTATCAAAGTCTTGCCTGTCGGTGTTCGTACGGCTGCGAGTTCGGTGCCACATGCCGCACTATTAGCATTCGCAGATGGCACTCCTGCCTGTTCTAGCAGTTTTGAGATCCCGGCTGTGTTGATCTTTGTGACGTGACCGTTACCCAGCATCTCCAAGGTGTCGTTTTGGCCGACACAAGACAGTGCAACCCCGTTGGTTCCGCTCTCGGTAAAGATAGAAGGATCGGCACTGAGCTGGATATTTGTAGCACCTTTTAGGCTGATCGACTGGTAAGAGACAGGAGTGACCACTTTGAACTTAACGGCACCAAGCAAGACAAAGCTGCCCGTTCCATACTTAGGCTGAGCAAGCTGATAGACCCCTTTTGCGATCTCCTTAGAAGGCAGCCTCTTGAGGACATCGAACCCGTCGATAAAGGGTTGATGGGTGCCGATGATGCTGGTCAGTGCGGTTGTGCCGCTCACCGGAGTCATCTCGCCTGGAATCAGGGTTTTTGTGGTGAGGGAAAGTTGGGGCACTGTTGCCGCCACTGAGTGTTTGAAGGTAAGCGTCGTCGAGCCCTCCCCGTGAGCAAGCGCACATGCTGGATGAACCCCGAGACACTGGATAGCTACTGGATAGCTGCCGGCTTTTGGAACGCCAAGTCGAAGAGGATAGCGTTCCAACCAAGGTCCACTTGGGGTTACAAAGGAGGTTTGAAACTCAGTCGACGAGATCCAATGGACGGCGGTACCGTTGTAATGGAGTCCGTCAACGCAACCGTCAAAACAGACATTGGTGTGGGCGGGCTGGGGTGAGAGTGGGGTGCGAACACGGCCAGTAATGGTAACCCTAGCCCCTGGCACAACTGAAGCCGGGGATACGCTGAGGCTGACCGCCGGGCCGCTATGGCCAGAGGGCACCGACATTCCCCCCTGGGTCGCTGCCGTTCCTCGAGCTGAGAGCACAGCTTCGATGCCCAGATAATAGGTTCCTGATCGAAGGTTTGGGATCCGGTAACAGGACTCTGCAAGCTGACCGTTCATCCTCCCCCCGAGTGCGCCAAGCGCACACCCAGCCTGGGCGGCACTCGTGGGAACCGCCGAAGGATTCGGATTCGATCTCGATGGGACGGATTTTTGGCCTGTTGAGTTAGTTGTAACCGGGCGTGAACTTGTGGAGCCACAGGCAGCAAGGAGTAGCGCGAGACTCACCAAGATGATCAACCACGGACGCCGTTTAGTCAGCAAGGTCGTGTTCTTCAATCAGTTCCACTGACGAACAGTTTGCTCTCCACATGACCAATGTTATTAGATCTAGACGCTAGCTCTGCAATACTTCTCGCTGAGTCTTCACGAAGAGGAGCTTGGTTTCAGCGGCCGCATGGGAGGTACTCGAAAGCTGTCTCCTCGTTGACGGCGGCTAAAGATCACTCGTTGAGGAGTTAGCTAGTCCCTAGCCAATGATTGTCCGTGAGAATCCATCGACGACATTTGCCACCCAGGCCCGTCTAGGTTCTCGTCTTTAGCCCAATAGGTCCACTCGGCCTCAACCCAACTCATAGCTGAGTCGAGCATGCACTCTGACTAACAAGTATCATCTGAGATTGGGCGAACCTGCAGGTGCTCTCCACCGGTCACCTCAATCTTGCGCTCACCGGCCAAAAGAGCCCCGAGTTCCGCGCCACATACCTGGTAGCGCCAACCACGAGAGAGTCCACCACGTCTTCGAATGACAAAGTCAACTATCTCATCACGGGAGGCGATCAAGGCTGGATCGATGCCAAGATCGATGGCCTTAGCCTGAACGACAGACGCCGAGAGCAGCACAACTGGTGCCAGTTCAGGGCGCATCGTAGCAGAGATCGCGAGCTCAGCGGTAGCGGTACCGATCGGCTGATCGCTTGCCACCAACTCGAGCAGGTGACCAACCACCTCGGCATCAAGACGCCGCCCATCCACGCCGCGCAGTCGAGTCAACTCAGAACGTGACTGAGGCGCGGAACGAGCAATAGATGCGATAGCGAGGTCCGAAAGTATCGAGCGTGCAGGTACGTCGCGAACCCTGGCCTGTTCCTCTCTCCATGCAGCGATCCTTGCCGCGATTCGACGATTACGTTCGTCATCTAACGCACGACACTCACGAATCTTCGTCCAGGCGAGTTCGACCGGCACCTCAGAACGGCGACGGCGCACTACCGCCTCCATCTCCTCAAGCGCCCAGTTACGACGATCTATAGAATCGAGTTCCGCCACAATCCTACGCTCGAGCTCCTCGAGATAGAGCACATCGGTCGCGGCATAGTCGATCTGCTCTGGGGCCAGCGGTCTGGCCATCCAATCCGAGAGTCGCGCACCCTTAGCGATAGTCACGCGTAGGAACTGGTGCAGGAGAGCCCCCAGG
This sequence comes from Ferrimicrobium sp., assembly GCA_027365375.1. GTDB lineage: Bacteria > Actinomycetota > Acidimicrobiia > Acidimicrobiales > Acidimicrobiaceae > Ferrimicrobium. Next base: position 4,565 of record DAHXNM010000119.1, read on the forward strand.
GAGGCATGACTAATTCCAAGAAATCCCGCGGCCACCTGCGTATCGAAAAGCTGTGTCGGGCGCGCGCCAACAGCACGTTCTAGGATCTCAAGATCCTGTTCACTGGCGTGAAAAACAAACTTGATCTTCTCGTCCACGAAGATCTCCTCCAGAGGAGAGAGGTCAAGATCAAGAGGGTCGATCAAGAAGATCAAGTCACCAATCCTGGCCTGCACCAAAGCCAACTTCGGATAGTAGCTTCGTTCTCGATGGAACTCAGTATCGACGGCGACCGCACCGATCTCCTTCGCCTCCTTCACTACCTCTGCGAGGTCAGTCTCAGTGGCGACCCATCGTAATCGAATGCCCTGTCTGTGCACCAATGCCGCCGTTAGATCCGGCGTTGCACCATCATCAGCACCCTCGACGGTACTGCTATGTCCATAGCGACCAAAACGCTCCAAGCTACCTCTATCCTTCGCCATTAGCCGCCATAGTGCATCCGAGTATCTGACATCGACAGCACCGCAGGCCACTCCTCGAGAGGCCGACGTAGTACCATGTTATCGACAGAAGTGGTGACGAGCCAATGGCTACCAAGTTGGCTGCTCGACATCACCCTCCCCACCACCATACCTAGGGAATCGCTGGGCATCCATAATCCGGAGCTGCTCTCACGGACGACCGGGACACCGCTTGCGCTCATCTTTTCCTGATCAAAGATTGGAGCCTTTGCGAACTTGCGAGCGAGTGGAGCTTGGCTCCGATCAAGAAACACCAAGCCAATGGCGGAGTCCTCGCCGATGAAGTCCATGGCGATCGCGCCATCTTCTATCGACATGGCGAGCCTACGAGGTGTCTTCGCTACCTGCATGACAAGCGATATCGTCATAAAGTGCCACCTATCTTCTTGGCCCAAACTAAGAAGATAGAGACCCGACGTCATAGCCCATAGGGCACGGCGCAACTGAGCGTCATCGTCAGTAACTACACTCTCACCCATGTCCTGTCCCTTCTGCGACCTCATCAACCATCCTGATGATCCGCACGTAATCGAGGTCGGAACGCACACGAGCATTCTCTTGGATCGTGCCCCGGTCTTTTTGGGCCATGCATTGGTAGTCCCCACGGCTCACGTTGAGCATCTCTTGGTGGCCGATCCCGAGGTTGTGACCGAGGTAATGAGGCGATCGCAAGAGGTGGCGATTGCTGCGATGGATGCCTATCGCGCAGACGGCATTCTCACCGTCACCAACACCATCGTCTCTCAATCGGTACCGCATCTTCATGTTCATGTTATTGCGAGGCGCCGAGGAGACGGCCTGCGAGGGTTCCTTTGGCCACGAAAGCGTTACTCCTCAGAGGATGAGCTTCTGGAGTATCGCGATCGACTTCGTGGCTCACTCCTCGACCACTCCCCGCCCGCTACGGACTAGACAGTAGTCCTTCTTGCCCCGGCGTAGCACCAGCAGTCGACCGTCGATTAGCATCCCGTTGGTGACGACGACACTTTCGCGTTGTTGTGACCCGTTCAGGTAGAGCCCGCCTTGACCAAGAGTTCGTCTCACCTCGGATTTGGATGCAAAGAGCGATGTACGCGAGACGAGTTCGACCAGATCAATCCCGTCGTCGAACTCACTTGAGTCGACGATAAGCGTTGGCGCCTCACCCAACGCCTCTTCAAGCAGGTCAGACTCGAGCGACTCGACTGCGCCGGTGAACAGAGATCGACTCGCCCTTTTGGCACGCTCCGCCTCCTCCTGGCCATGAACGAGAGCCACCAGCTCAGCGGCGAGGCGATGATGAGGTTCACGACGCTCCGGATGATCATGAAACTCGTGATCGATCTCGATAATCTCTTCAGGCTCGAGAGAGGTGAACTGCTTGAGGTAGGAGATCACCATCGAGTCATCGGAGCGAAACAGGAATTGATAGAGCTGATAGGGAGAGGTTTTGCGCGGATCGAGCCATATCGCGCCACCGACCGACTTCCCAAACTTGGTGCCATCCGCCTTGGTGATCAGCGGCCATGTCAATCCATACGCCTCCTGCTGGGTCACCCTCCGAATCAGATCAATACCGGCAGTAATGTTTCCCCACTGATCGGATCCACCGAGCTGCAGGCTGCAGTCGAATCGCTGGTTGAGCTCGAGGAAGTCTATCGCCTGTAGCACCATGTAGCTAAACTCGGTGTAGGAGATACCTTCACTGCCGAGCCGCGTCTTCACCGAGTCCTTTGCCAGCATGGTAGCTAGAGAGAAGTGCTTGCCGTAATCGCGAAGATAGCCGATCAGGTTAAGACTCTCTAGCCACTCACGATTATCCACCAGGACTCCAGCAGACTCACCAGTAAAGTCGATGAAGCGCTCGAGCTGTGAACGAATCGCCTCAGTGTTCTTGGTCAAGGTCGCGTCATCGAGCAGGGTCCGCTCCGCGGAACGTCCTGAAGGATCGCCAATCATCCCGGTTCCACCTCCCGCCACCAGAATGGGGCGATGGCCAGCTCGCTGAAAACGTCGGAGGACCGTCAAACCTAACAGGTTCCCGAGATGGAGTGAATCAGCGGTTGGGTCGAAGCCCACATAGAGCGAGAGACGAGACGAGTCCATCTGCTCCAGGAGCCCATCAGAGCTCATCTGGTTGATCAGTCCACGGTAGTTGAGGTCTTCGGACAGCGTCACGGGTACATCTGCTCCTTTGCGAGTTGACGATCGATCTGTGCGTAAAGACTACCGAGGGATTCATGACTCACCGCTCGACTACCCTCCAGCACCGCCACCAGGAACTCTCCCAGACGAGCTCGTTCAACCAGGGCATCAAGATCGTTGGCATCGCCTACTTTTATAACTTCGAGACTAAGCCCTGATAATACGCCAGCTGGGCGCACCCTTGGTGGCGTCACAAAGTACTCTGTCTGCACCTCGGTCGCGATCCGGGCTGCCGGCGGCACCTGATCGAAGATGAGACCTCCTTGATTGTCGAGCACTACGATCAGACCGCGACGAGCGAGCGGTAGATGAATGAGAGCACTGACGTCATAGAGAGTAGCGAGATCCCCAATGAGAAGCGCAGTCAATGTCTCTGGCCGCGAATGAGCAAACCCCAGATAGCTAGCTATGACGCCATCGATACCATTTGCTCCTCGGTTCATGGCCACCAACGGCGGGTCGAGATGATAGCCACGGAACTGGTCGAGGTAACGGATCGGCATCGACGCTGACACGAAAAGAGCCTCGGCACCGTGCAACAGACCGTAGAGTCGACGAGCGGAAGCGATCTCGGATTCCGGATGCGCCTCGACAAAGCCTTGCACCAAGGAGTCGATCCTCTCATCGAGCTGACGGAGTGGATTCTGACCTTGGCTTGAGACAACCTCGGGCAACAGATTCGAAGCGGCGTACAAGCTTTCTCTGACGTTCGCGACATAGCCCGCCGTCACGAAGCGGCCAGGATCTCGAACGACAGAACGGTCGTTCAAGGTGATCACCTCGCCTCCTTGCTCCACAATCATCCTCAGAGCACCCATGGCGCTCCGTGTCAGTGGGAAATCACCGATGACCACCGCGACATCGGGTAGCGGCAACGGTGTGCGAGTCAGGAGATCTAGGTGGATCACACCCTCGCCATCGTCGGCGAGCTGGGTTCGCGAATCCACTATCAGCCTCCAGCCAAGCCGCCTAGCTAACGTGCTAGCCGCCCCGGCTACCGTCTCCTCTAACGCAACAACGGGCTGAGTCTGCGGACTCACTCCACCGAGCATCAACCATCCTTTGCGCCCTGGATCAAATAGCTCTCTGGTCATATCAGGATCAAGCGGAGCTAGAGCGGTGCGCACAGGTCTGCGGACGCCGATGATCTCGCGCTCTTGAGTTCTTGGCAAGGCGATCTCGTTCTCGGCTTCGGCGACTGAACCAAGCAGTGGCTCCTCAATCCCGATATTCAGATGCACCGGTCCACCTCCCATGAGTTCGGTGACCAACTGAAGAGCGATTGAGCCCAGATCGCGTGCGCTAAGCGAGGCGACCAGCTCAAGCGAGATCGTGGTCCTAACATAGCTTGACATGGCTTGGAGCTGATCGAGAGTTTGAGGAGCGCCAACACCCTTCAGACGCGCCGGCCGGTCTGCCGTTACCGCGAGGATGGCAAGACCAGAGAGCGAAGCTTCAGCAATGGCTGGCACCAGCTCGAGGCTCGCGGTCCCCGATGTAGTCACCACCATCACCGGTTCCCGGGTGCGGCGAGCAATACCAGAGGCGAAGAAGGCAGCCGCTCGTTCATCCAAGCACACCGAAACCGACATGGCAGAGCTCGCCAAAGCCACCGCTAGTGGCGTCGAACGCGATCCGGGAGCGAGCACCACATGGTGAACCCCTAGCCGGTTAAGATGATCAAGCAGGATGGAAAAAAGACGTACGTTTGCCCCAGGGGGCTCTGGTGTCGGCATTGACGGTATCACAAACTCTCCTTAACTCCACGGTAGCGGCCCTAGTGGTCCAAACCCGTGCACCCGATGGCGACCTTGTCTGTCTTCATGGATTTACCCAAAATCGATTCGCGATGATCAACGATCTCGTCTCCCCTTTTGCCACCCACTATCGGCGCATCTGGTTTGTTGACTGCCCAGGCCATGGAGCAACGACCGTCGACTCTACGACACCAGATAGCTTCTTCGACGCCCTCGGCAGCATTGGTTCACACTTCGACGTCTTTGGCTACTCGATGGGTGGTCGGCTCGGTCTCTGGTTGCTCTCCCTAAACCCGGGTCTGGTCACAAACGCCGTCATCGCCTCAGCCCATCTCGGTCTCGAGACTCCTGAGGCGCAGGCGACCAGACGAGCCTCCGACGAACAACTCGCCGATCGGCTTGAGCGTCTCCCGTACTCGCCAGGGCTAGGACAGCAGAACCGAGAGTTCATCACCTTTCTAGAGGAGTGGAACCAGGCACCACTGTTTGGGGGTCGGAGCTTAACCGAGAGAGAACTCAGACTTCGGGCAAGCAATCACCCAGATGCACTCGCCTCTGCCCTCCGGAGCTACGGCACCGGTCGACAACCCAACCTTACCCCGCTGCTAGCCGAGACCAAGACCAGACTGCTCTACCTCTACGGAGAACACGATAGCGTCTATCGAGCCATGGCCGAAAGGGCTCGCGGGCTAGGAACCTGCGAGGTACGCATGATCGACCGAGCAGCGCACGACGTCCTCCACGACCAGCCATCAGCGGTAGTCGAGCTAGCAACCCAGTTCCTCGGCTGACAACGAAGTTTCCTCGGCCATCAGGAGCATTTCCCCTGTAGCGTCCTCCTCTCCGTGGATGAGGACGGAGACTTATCGGCGCACTTGGCCAGCAACGATCGCTTATAGGACCAGCACGGCCACATCAGGGTTGTTAGATACTCCACAGTTTAAATTTGGATCCGGACTGCTCGCAACGCAATCCTCGGTAACATTGCTCAATCGAGATTGTCTAATGGAAGGAAAAGGCGATGAGCCCTAACACTCCAGCAACCAGCGTCACGCTAGAGGTGCCCACCAAAACCGGTACAAGCGCCCGACCATGGGCGTGACCAACAATAGCGCGCAGTGGCTTTACAAGCAACGCTAGAAGGATGAGAAGCGACCCCAGCCACCAAGACCAGCCGAGAGCAAGAGCGAAAGTGACTACACCGACGACCATCAGTATCGCATAGAACACGCGTGTTCGATCGTCACCCATTCGTACCGCGAGCGTTCGCTTGCCCGACTCAGTGTCCCCGGGTATATCGCGTAGATTGTTGGCTACCAAGATCGCTGTAATGAATGACCCAAACCCTATTGAGATCTCCACTGCCTGCGTTGAGATCTGGAGTGCTTGAATATAGTAGGTACCTAAAGTAGCCACGAGCCCAAAAAACACGAACACGAAGAGTTCACCGAAGCCGTAATAACCATAGGGGTGGCTGCCACCGGTGTAGAACCAAGCAGCAACGATACTGACGGCCCCAACCACCAGCAACCACCAGCTCACTTCGGCACAGATGATGAGCCCGGCCACCCCAGCAACCGCGAACGAAGCCAGTGCCGCCAGGCGTACAGCCTTCGGACTCGCGAGCCTGCTCCCAACCAGTCGTAGCGGCCCAACTCGGTCTTCATCGGTACCACGAATACCATCGGAGTAATCGTTGGCGTAGTTCACACCAACCTGCAAGGCCAGTGCTACTACTCCGGCCAACACCGCCAACAGTGGTCGAAGGTGATGGCTACCCACCGTCAACCCGGTTGCTGCAAGCACCGGTGCAATTGAAGCAGGCAAGGTGCGAGGGCGAGCCCCTTCTACCCATTGAGACAGCGATGCCATAGGTCAGGGCCGTCTCGGGAACTGATCGAAGGCCGGTCTGCGCTTGGCGAGGTAAGCATCTCGACCCTCTTGGGCTTCGTCTGACATATAAAACAGCATGGTTGCATCACCAGCCAGCTGCTGAATACCTGCGAGACCCTCATCGGCGGCGTTAAAGGAGGCCTTGAGAAGTCGAAGAGCAAGCGGTGAAAGAGCAAGGATCTCTTTACACCACTGGACCGTCTCGGCCTCAAGGCGTTCGAGAGGAACGACGGTGTTCACCAAACCCATACGCAATGCCTCATCGGCATCGTACTGACGACAGAGAAACCAGATCTCCTTAGCCTTCTTGATGCCGACGGTTCTGGCCAACAGACCAGCCCCATATCCACCATCGAAGCTTCCGACGCGCGGGCCAGTCTGACCAAAGCGAGCGTTATCAGCAGCGATCGTAAGATCACAAACCAGGTGCAGCACATGGCCTCCACCGATAGCGTAACCAGCCACCATCGCTATCACCGGCTTGGGCAACCGTCTGATCTGAATCTGGAGATCAAGTACATTCAGTCGTCCAATACCATGTTGGGCCACCTCATCATCGCCGATATAACCATCGTTCCCACGAATGCGCTGATCTCCGCCTGAACAGAAGGCTAGTGAGCCCTCCCCGGTCAGTATCGCTACCCCGAGACCTGGGTCATCCCGAACGATCTCGAAGGCGCGTTGCAACTCAAACAGCGTCTGAGGGCGAAACGCGTTGCGCACCTCCGGCCGATTGATCGTGATCTTCGAGATCCCGTCGAGCACCTCAAACTTGATATCGGTGTAATCGCCTCGTGACTCCCATGCGAACTGTTCCATCTCTCCTCCAACTCACTACCACCGAATCCACTTGCCACCAACGTGGCTAGCGGTCTATTATTTCAGCCAAAACCAAGGAGACTCCAAATCCTATGAGACGACTCCCAGCTAACACCACCGTCACCAGCCACATAATGCCGTTGCCGGTACTCGATTGGGATCGGCGACCGCTTTCCAAGGAGCTAGTTTAGAGGCGTGAACCAACTCGTAGCGATCCAACTAGACCCAACAGAGCGGCTCGTCGAGATGATCGCCAAATGCTGGGCTCGAGACGATGCGGTGGCGATCCTGGACCCACGCTCACCAAAGATGCGCATCGATGAACGGTTAGCTGTCCTGGCAGCTCATCGCCTCATCGACTCCGATGGCGTCCACGAACTCGATCCCCACGCCCCTAAGCTCGCCGCTGGCAGTCGGATCGTAATTACCACCTCTGGCACGACTGGACCGCCGAAGGCGATCGTTCACACCCAAGCAAACCTGCTCGCCTCTGCGCAATCGATCCAGAAACGGCTCTCAATCAACGCCAGCGACATCTGGTTCTGCCCACTCTCGCCGGCCTACATCGGCGGACTAGCCGTCATAGCGCGCTCATTGCTCCTCGGTAACCGAGTGCTCATGGGTCAACATCTCGATCAAATATCGGTGGACAACGCACTCGCATCGGGCGCGACGCTGACAGTAGCGGTGACGGCAGCCCTGCCATCGGTCGATCTGAGTGGCTTCCGCTCGGTGTTGCTTGGTGCTCAACCACCTCCCGAGCAGGTACCCACCAACACAATCGTCACCTACGGCATGACCGAGACCGGCTCAGGGATCATCTATGATGGCCGTCCACTGAGCGGTGTCGAGGTCCGTATCGTCGATGATATCATAGAACTTCGCGGTCCGATGATAGCCAAACACTATCGAAATGGAACTCCAGTCCTAGACAGCGACGGCTGGCTTAACACCGGTGATCTCGGCACTTTCAGCGACGATGGTTCGCTACGAGTCTTGGGGCGGGCCAGCGAGCTCATCAACAGCGGCGGCCACAAGGTAAACCCGCTTCGCGTAGAGGCTGCTGTGAGCGCTCAATTCGGTGACGACCTTGGCGATCTCTGCGTCGTCGCCACCACCGATGATCGCTTCGGTGAAGCAGTCACCCTCGTGGTTACCTCGCCAATACCTCCCGATGTCGATACGGTGCGCAACCACCTAGATAGCCTTGAGAGATACGAACTACCCCGTCGGATAATCACCGTCGAATCCATCCTCCGCACCGAGACCGGCAAACCAATGCGCAAGACGCTGGGCCAGCGACTCTCTGGAAATTAACCCCAGCACTCGCTCTGTGCGCATCTTGTAGAGCAGACCCTCCTCGCATGAACGCCACTCTCTATTTCGAGCGCATCCAATCTCTTGTCCGCGACCAATGGTTAGACCCACAGGAACAACGCCGTTAGACCCACTGGCAGCGGCTTCACAAAGATCGAGGGTTGCATACCCCTGACGACGAAGGTCACTGACAAAAGATAGCCCAATCTTGGAGCTGATTTTTATACACCTACGTCCGCCGAGGCTAGAACCGACGGCCCAACATGGGAAGTAACCGCATCCATGCATACCCACAACTACTGCCCTTGGCAAAAACGGTTAGAGCCCGACCGCGATCGAGGGCTCGCCCTGAGACACTGTGCACCAGAGACGGACCCTCGATCCTGTCGATAAACAACCACGATCAACAGATGAGGTCTGTAGACGTATTAATCAGCCAGCGATGGCTCGTAATCTATATCGCGCTCCTCGGTGGTTGGCATCTTGAAGTACGGGCGTCCCTTGACCCAGTAGATAATCATCGGAATGAGGCCAAGAGCCATCGATCCGAGACCCACGACCAAAGTCGTTGTATTCAGGCCTGGGATAGTCTGTTCAAACATGACCGCCATAAAGACAGCACCGACGAGTGGCCAGAGCCCAGCAAAGAAGAAGTAGTTGGCACCAGTGAATATCTTCTTGCGATAAAGTATCACGACCGAGAACCCTGCGAGTGCATAATAAATCGCAATCTGGAGTCCGATAGCGTTGATCGCATCGGTGAGGATGGTGCCGATAGAGCCGATGTAGTTAGAAGCAATGAAGAGACCCAACGATATCACCGCGACGACAACAGTAGCCGTCACCGGAGTCTTGCGGGTCGGGTGAGTAACCCCAAGAGCTCTTGGCAGCGTGCCGTCGCGTCCCATTGAGAACATAGTACGCGTGACCTGGATGATGGTAGTCTCTAAGGTTGCAACGGTGGAGAGGACAACTGCAACCACCAGCAATTTACCACCGAACCCGTGCCATACCGTCTGACCAAGCACCAGAAGTACGTCACCCGCATTGTTGGCGATAATCTTGTTGGTAAGCACCATGTTCGTGCCGATAGTGAATACCTCAAAGAGAACGAAGACTACGATCACACCGATAATTCCACCAAGGCCAGGTGTTACTTTAGCGGACTTAGTCTCCTCGTTGAGGTTGGCAGTCACATCCCAGCCCCAGTAATAGAACGCCGCAACCAGTGCGCCACCAAAGAAGACGCTGGAGGAGTGAAACACCGATGGTGAGAACCATGACCACGAGAAGTTGCGCGCATCATGGCCGTGAACGAGCATCAGGACTGCGAAAACCACCAAGATGGCGAGTTCAATCGAGGACATTATGACCTGGATTCTGGCGGTGATGGTCACGCCGGCGATCACCGCTGCGATCATCAGCAAGAAGACGATCGAGCCAACAATAGTGACCGCGGTGACGTTGTTGGCTGCCGAGTTCGAGAACAACCCCAAAAATGTCGATCCTGCCGGATAGGCACCGGCAACCATGAAAATCAAAGCCGAGGCGACAAGTGCCCAACCAGCGATATAGCCAAGAACCGGATGTAGCGCTCTCCTCACCCAGGCATAGCTGGCACCGGCATTGGTTTCAGAGCGGCCGAGATAGTTAAACGCCCAAACGATGCCGAACATAGCAATACCACAATAGAGAAGCGCCGCAGGCCCACCAACTGATACTGCTCCAATGAGTACCGCGGTCGAGGCTGCAATCGAATATGCCGGGGCGACACCAGCGACACCCATAACACTCGAATCGAGTAATGAGAGTGCGCCACGTTTTAGGCTATGGCCACTCCCTTGGCGACCTCCGGATGTATCCGGAGCGTGCTCCACTGTATCCACGTATCCTCCCCCTTTTTAACCCAACTACAGGTGTACGTTGTAATGTATCAGATCCTACGGAATCGTGCTGCCAATTGACAAATTTTTATTGAATCCGTAACAAATTATCGGTTGAACCAACGTATAACTAGAACATACCCATAACTTCGTTGCCGCCATCTATGACGACCGTGGTTCCGGTCATCCATTTGGCATCCGGGGACAATAAGAATGAAATGACGCCTGCAACATCTCCTGGCTCCCCGATGCGGCCAAGTGGCAGGCGTTTCGAAAGCTGGCCCTCCAGCGAGTCAACCAGCATGGAGGCAAACTGGGTGCGAATCAGGCCCGGCGCTACCGTATTCACTCGAATCTGTGGACCCAGCTCCGCTCCAAACTGGCGGGTCATATGCAAAAGCGCCGCCTTCTGGACGTTGTACCACCCGATCAGTGGCTCAACATGGAGGCCACCGATGGAGGCCACATTCACCACCGCTCCCTGATGATCACGACCACCAAGACGCTTCGCAAACTCTTGAATCATCATGGTTGGCGCTTTGAGATTGACCTGATAGACGACGTCCATTACCTTGGGAGTCAACTCCACCATCGGACCCGCCCACGGATTCGTAGCAGCATTATTCACCAACAACGTAACTGTGCCGAGCATCTCCTCGGTCATGTCGAAGATAGCCGCTGGTGCCCCCTCCTCGCGCAGGTTCGCCGGACAGCTACCGACTACCGCGCCGGGAACCAAATCGCTTATCTGCCTGGAGGCGGCGTCGAGCTCATCGTGCTTCCTTGCAACCAGCATCACCTGATGTCCATCTTGGGCGAGCCGCGTAGCGGTAGCGAGCCCAATACCTCGCGATCCCCCTGTGACAATAGCAACACCCATTACAACTCCTTTCGTTGACCTTTCCCAAGATTAGACCATAAGTATCGCCGTAAACAGCACGCTCTGTCGTGACACCAGATGACGCAAGCCTCCTGGATGCTAGGCTTGCGATCAACGATGAGCGCGATCCCACCCCCACCAACCAACCGGCTCTCCGAGTGTTCAAGTCGGTACCTGCGCCAGCATGCAAACGATCCAGTTGCATGGCAACCCTATGGCCAAGCCGCCTTCGATCTCGCGGACTCCCTTGATCGTCCGCTCCTGTTATCGATCGGCTACTCAGCTTGCCACTGGTGTCACGTCATGGCTCACGAAACCTTCAACAAGCCTGAGATCGCGGACTTCCTAAACAACCATTTCATTTGCATCAAGGTCGATCGCGAAGAGCATCCGGATGTAGACGCGCTCTACATGGAGGCGCTCATCGCTCAACAAGGCAATGGTGGATGGCCGATTACCGTCTTTGCCACAGCCACCGGCGTCCCGATCTACTGCGCCACCTACCTGCCACCGTTCACCAGTTCCCATCTGCCAGGACTCCTCCCCATCGCTGAGAAGATCATTCGTCTTCGCGATGAACAGCCGGAGACTCTGCTCGAGGCGAGCAGAGAGTACGAGTCAGCCCTGTCCTCCCAGCATGCACTTCCTCAAACCTCCGATCTCGAACTCGATCCAACGTTGGTGCTAGAACAGATGATCTCTGAGCTGTGGGAGCGCTTTGACCCGGAGTTTGGAGGTTTCGGCAACCAGCCCAAGTTTCCACAACCATACGTCCTTGACATCCTATGGCGCTCTCGTAGGTTGGCTAATGATCCAACGCGCGTAGAGAAGATGGTAATCACCACCCTGAAAGCGCTAGCCAACGGGGGTATCCATGATCACATCGACGGTGGATTCTTCCGCTACTCCACCGATCGCTTTTGGATCACTCCTCACTTCGAGAAGATGCTCTATGACCAGGCTGGATTGCTCTCACTCTTTGCTACAGTCGCCGTTGACACCGACGATGAGGATCTACGATGGGTAGCAAGACGTATTTTTTCGTTTGCTCTATCCACACTAAAGCTTGAGAACGGACTCTACGCCTCCTCCGCCGACGCCGATGCCGACGGAGATGAAGGTGGATACTACCTTCTTGGAGCCAAAGAGCTTAAGGAGCTGTTAGCCGACGATTACGATACTTTTGCCCAATTCTATGGCGTCAGTGCTGGAGGTAACTTCGAGGGTCGAAGCATCCTCCACCGCCCCTCTGGAGCCAGACCACAACCGAACTCTCAGGTTGCCCGCTTGTTACCAAAAGTCTCGAGCTATCGCCGCGACCGTGCAGGACTCGGGATAGACGACAAGGCAACCTGCGACGGCAATGCAGCCTGGGCGGCAGCCCTGCTTCGAACAGGCCGATTCATTGCAGATTCTGAGATCCTCAACGAGGGCCTTCGACTCATCGAACGGATCCGTGCGACGTTCCGGGTAGGTGATGACCTGTTTCACGTGAGTTACCAGCAGACCACAAACATCGACGGCTTCGCCTCCGACTACGTCAACTACGCCGGAGGGATGCTCGAGGCTTTCACCTCCACTGGCGAGGTTAGCTGGATCGAAGAGGCATCGTGGGCACTCAAGCGCGCCATCGCGTTGTTCACCAGTGCCAACGGCCCCGAACTCGCTATTGGTCGCCGAGGCGGTACACTACCCTTCCAAAGTTTCGATCGCTATGACGGTGCCACCCCGTCTACTAACTCACTCTTTGCGTGGTTGGCCCATAGGGTTGGCTTCATCACCGACGACTCGGAGCTCCAGGCAACGGCAACAAGGGTGATCCATGCATACTTGCCGCTCATCTCACGAGTTCCCGCTTCCTTCTCGATCCTCTGCTGGGTTCATGCCGAACTCGAACTTGGCACCACCGAGATTCTTATTCCTGGTCACGCCCATCGAGAACTGGTCGATGTAGCACTCTCAAACACTCGCGGCGATCTGATCGTGATCCATGGTGATGACTCTCCGCTCTTGACTGGGCTCGAGAGCGGATCAGCCTACCTGTGTCAGAACCGCGTCTGCCAGCTACCCACCACCGACCCCACAAACCTACGCAGCGCACTTGAGAGGATTGAATGAAACCGGTCGCTCGCTACCTTCTCCTTGGTTCGATAGCAGAGAACAGCCTCCGCCGTGAGCTGATCGTAGCTGATACCGCCAAGCGTCGACTCTTACGGCTTCAACTCCCGGCCGACACCGACATCGAGGCACCAACCTACATGGATCTTGAGAACGCCGCTCCGACCCCGGATGTTGACCCAGCACGCCCAGAGCAGATACGTGCCACCACCCTTCGGCGCATCAGCCGACCGCCGAAGTCCAAGCTTGTCGCAGCAGTCCTTGAGGAACTCTCTCAAACCGAGGAGCTGCCTCCGCTCTTCCTCCCTGGTCCGAGCGTGGCCTACTCACGTTTCGACGCTTCATTTCCATCGGTAGCGAGCCTCGCTCTCCACGATCCAATTCTCGAACCTCAATTGGATGGCAAGTTACTGCTAGGGTTTGTCTGGCATGGGCGTCGCCATCACGTTCCATTCACCAAGGAACTCGCAGGCCACTTTGACGTCAATACCCAAGTGGGTGGGCGCAAATGGAAGCTCGTCAGGGATGGGATCCCTGCATACGCCGTTGCCGCCTACAGCGCCCCATTCGAAGGCTACTGCAAGAAGTGGATCGTCGCGCTTTACTAGTAGCTAAACGCGCTATAGCGCTAACGCGCGAACCAATGCAGCATGAAACTCCCTTTGCACCATCTTGTGAACTGTGTTCCAGCAGCGTAATGCCCACCTTGACTACCACGGCCCAGATGCTTGAGCGGGTCATCTCGCTCAATTCATGATCACATCAGTCCTGGATGTACTCTCCGAAGTTACCAAACAATATATTGCCACCACCTGGTAGGCGAGAGGCAGCCCTTGACAGCGGCCAAAATTCGGCTCTCGAAGTTCGAAGAGTATCACCGAGTTGCACACGCTGATCAAGGCCAATAACCTCAACGCAGATGGCAAATGCAATTGAGCACAGTAAGTGATGCCTGCGCACCGACGCATCACAACTTCGTCACCGACTGACGAGGATGCTAAGGTTGCAAGAATGGAGGAGGAGGAGAGATGACAAAGGTACCATTTTGGTTCAACACAACCGAGCAGGCTCCAAATCTCGACGTTGATATCGCCGAACGAATCGAAGCAGTCCGCGAAAAGTCGGGTTTCCTGCCCAACGTGTTCGCTACGCTGTCATACTTCCCTGCTGAATTCCGTGCCTTCTTCGCCTACCATAACGCTCTCATGGAAGGAGACTCAGCTCTCACGAAGGCAGAGCGCGAGATGATCGTGGTATCGACCTCAGCTGCCAACGAATGTACCTATTGCGTCGTTGCACATGGA
>DAHXNM010000131.1 GCA_027365375.1 Ferrimicrobium sp.
GCACAGAGTCGCTTGAGGTATGGGGAATTGTTGTGAACCAGAAGGGGACGTGTGCATAGTTCCAGCCTGTTATAAGTAACTCTGGAGTGCTCTGCACTCATGCTCTCGTTCTTGGAAGGAAAGGCGAGTGTGTTATCTTCACATTCAACAATTTCTCCCCTCACATTACCGATCCAAAGCAAGCCCATCTGTCACTCTGCAAGAGCCACGGGCTTCATGCGTTGTCTTAGTGGCATCCAATGGTACTGGAGTGGTGAACCCAATGTGATCCACCTGAAGTGCGAGAGGGTCGAGCGGAGTGGAGATGAGACAAGCGCTCATAATCCAAAAGGCCTTCGACGCTGGTGGAGAGCCAAATCGTTGCAAAGGTCACAAGGTTGCAAGGAACCGACCTTTCACAAACGAAGTGGACCGGGCTCAAGGGGCCGTCCAACTTTGTGAACTTTCGTATCAGAGCGCCAACAAGAGGAGAAGCTAATTACCTGCTCCCATGCCCTAGGCACGAACACGCTTCTATCGGACTTCCTAGGTCCAAGCAACCCGTTCGACTCTCGCGCCTCTTTTCAGAGCTACTTCGCGGCTAGCCGGCCAATGAGTTCATCATATGACTCGGTGGAAAGCTTGTTTGAGGGGTTACTGGCGGCAAGACCCCAACAACGTTGTAAGTAACCACTGATGACGGCGAACCCGTCGGACATGTCTGCGGTGCACCTACAGACAATGGACTCCCCTGAGAACTGGGAATAGCCAGTTTGAAATAGCAAGTTTCTCTGCTGTTTGCGTCTTGTTGGGCCAGTGACGAGCCCTTAGCAGGTGGATTAGATGGGTCCTGGGTCGTCGTTATGATCCACACTTGTGCCTTAGCCCGTGGTGTTAGCACGATCACCGAGGAGCTAACGGTAGCAGGTGTTCCAGTTGTACGTATGTCGGTTGCTCGCTTGGCGGTAGTTGAGAACGCGGCGGTTGCAGACGCTCCAAGCCACGGGCCAGCGATCCCCATTGACCCAGCACCACCGATGGTGCATGAACGCCTACCGGAATTCGTTAAGATGTCCGAGAATGCAACCTTAAAGCCCCCGATGGGAGCAACTGGTCCACTCGTGGCGCTCAGTACCCGTGGGCCACAAGGAGGTGTAGACGTGGTGGCAGTTGGAGATACCTTCGATCCGACCTGGTTGCCAGAACGGGACCCCAATGTCGCAACTTTGGGAGAAGATGCAGAGGCGATTCCGCTCACGCCGTAAACACCCGCAAGAACTACGACGACTACGCCTCCGGCAACCATTGCTTTCATTGATGTTCGCATCAATACCTCCCTTTGCTGATGGACACCACGTACTCAACCCCTGAATGCACCGGAAACCTATGGTCCCAACCAATAAATCTCGATCCACCAAACACGCTTTTAGTACCAAACTCGAACAACCCGGAGCTTACACCATTCAGCTAAGAAGCGGCACCGCCGACCCTTTCGATCATCCTCGCAGGCGTTGAAGGAGTTGCCGCAGCGCGATAGCGAGTCACTTTAACTGTCCGACAGTCAAGGGGCCGTCCACACCGGCCATGGGGAAGCTCTGACCTGGTTTAGTCTGGTTAAATGGAGACTCCGGAGTCAGCAAACGCCAGAGCCAAGACCCGAATCCTATGATGACAATAACAATACGAGAAGGCAGTACCGGCAAACGGATGGTAACGCAGAGAACAAGAGGATGACCAATTTAACAGTTATCACCAGTTCAGTTATAATATGGTAACGCATTAAACGTTCTACATTCGGGCGGAGCCGCCGACGCGGCTTGTGCGTACGATCAAGAGGAGAGGTTACGGCACAAAAACTCGCGCTGATCACCACTGGCGTTCTCGCAGTAGCTGGGCTTCTGGCAACCACGACGGTGGCCTCGGCTCAACCGGGATTCCACTCAACTCAATCGTTCTCCGATCAGGTGAACCCTACTCCACTACTACGGACGTATCCTCCTCAACGGGGCTTCGATCCTCT
>DAHXNM010000134.1 GCA_027365375.1 Ferrimicrobium sp.
GGCTTTCGAACCACGATCATGAATACGGCCTAGCGGGTCAGTGGCTTGTACTTCATCCTGTGGGGCTTATCAGCATCGGTACCGAGCCTTCGGTGGCGATCAACCTCATAGTCGGAGAAGTTACCCTCAAACCAACGCACCTCCGCCTCGCCTTCGAAGGCGAGGATATGGGTGGCGATCCGGTCGAGAAACCAGCGATCATGGCTGATAACCACGACACATCCAGGGAACCCAAGGAGCCCATCCTCTAGTGCCCTTAGGGTATCGACATCTAGATCATTCGTAGGCTCGTCAAGGAGTAACACGTTGCCACCGCTCCGGAGTACCTTCGCAAGTTGGACTCGGTTTCGCTCGCCACCGGAGATCTCACCAATCAGCTTTTGCTGCGTACTTCCCTTAAACCCAAAGCTCGCCACGTACGCGCGGGCGTGGATATCTCTACTGCCAACGACGATCCTTTCAACGCCACCGGTGATCTCGTCATAGACAGTGGCGGTCGCGTCGAGAGAGTCACGTGACTGATCGAGATAGGTGAAACGAACAGTGCCACCAACATCGATGGAGCCGCTATCCGGATTCTCTAGGCCAACCATCAACTTGAACAGGGTAGTCTTGCCAGCTCCATTAGGGCCGATCACACCAACGATCCCTCCCGGAGGGAGCAGAAAATCAAGATTCTCGATGAGTTGTCTATCAACAAAGCCCTTTGTCAACCCACTCACGTTTACCACGACATCACCGAGGCGCGGGCCCGGTGGAATCGCTATCTCGAGGGCTTCACCCCTCTGGTCAAGGGCTTCAGACTCCGCTACCAGCTCATTGAAGGCGCTCACTCGAGCCTTACCCTTGCTCTGACGAGCCCTCGGCGACATCCGGATCCACTCGAGTTCACGAGCCAACGCCGCCTGGCGAGCTCGGTCAGCCTTTTCCTCTGCAGCCAGGCGTGCCTGCTTCTGTTCTAGCCAAGAGGAGTAGTTCCCCTCCCATGGAATACCGCGACCTCGGTCAAGCTCCAGGATCCAGGAGGCTACGTTATCCAAAAAGTAGCGGTCGTGTGTGATGGCAACCACCGTACCTGCGTAATCATGCAAGGTACGTTCCAGCCACGCCACTGACTCCGCATCCAGATGGTTGGTGGGCTCGTCAAGGAGAAGCAGGTCTGGTTTCGCAAGCAACAATCTACAAAGGGCAACCCTACGCCGCTCTCCTCCAGAGAGTTTGGTGACGTCAGCATCGGACGGCGGGAGACGAAGAGCGTCCATCGCAACCTCAAGCGTCCGTTCAAGGTCCCAACCGTTAAGTGCGTCAATCCGAGTCTGAAGTTCCGACTGCTCCGCGAGAAGGGCATCGAAGTCAGCGTCAGGAGAGGCAAAGGCCTCGCAGACCTCGTTGAACCTCACCAGCAGGTCCCGCTGTTCACCAAGGCCATCGGCCACGTTGCCGACAACATCCTTCGTAGGATCGAGTTGAGGCTCCTGCGGCAGGTACCCCACCGTGAATCCTGGACTGAGCCGAGCCTCTCCACTAAAGCCTTCGTCAAGGCCAGCCATTATGCGAAGGAGTGAGGACTTGCCAGATCCGTTTGGGCCGATCACACCAATTTTGGCTCCAGGGTAGAAGGAGATATTGATCCCCCTCAGGACCTCCCTATCCGGTGGGTAGAAGCGACCGATATCGTGCATGGTGAAGATGTATTGAGCAGCCATGACATCCAGTCTCGCCGGTAAGAGCTCCATCTCCTGCACTTCGATCGAAAGTCTCTGCTCTAGCAACTGACTTTCGGGCACTCCAAGGACCACTCATCACTAGCCAGTGACCGCCTTTTCGAACTTAGAGAACACAACTACTACATCACCGGCAGCCTCTAGATGAGCCATGCTTCGCTCTCATTTCCTCCACCTTGTTCTCATCTACACGAAGTGCTCACGCATTGAGCAGACATTCGCATCTTGCTGGTGTCGCTAAAATGATGCCGACGATAAACAACCAATATCTCCCAGCAGATCTAGAGAGCCTCCAACCTAGTCATTATTGGGGCTACTCCGCCAACGGAGCCATCTCCTCCGATGGCGCTCTCGTTCCTTGGAGCTCATCGGATTCACACGCACCAGATCCATTAGCAGTCCGGAGGTTTTTTCCTGAGGTCCTCTCTAAGGCGTTCGCAAACTGCCAAATTCTTGACAAGTCATACCAGGACGAAGGCTACGCTACAAGCCTCGGGTGGTTCACAGGCGCATGAGTCCCTATCCACTTAGTACTCCAACCACAGCAACCGAGTCGAACCCTCATGGGTCGGCAAATATCGCGTCTATGCATAGAAGCTGTTCCCTCGGTTAACGGGTTTGATTTAGCGTACGAGAAGATCAGACCGTCAACCGCTTTTACCTGTCAAATTAATATTGGGACCGCATATGCACCTTGGTAACATGAAGAGATCGAGCCTAGAAAACAGGCGGTCGAAGAATACTCCGAAGCCCCTTTGCCCGAAAACCTCAGGAGCTCTATGGCCAAGCCGATGAGAGCTGCACAG
>DAHXNM010000144.1 GCA_027365375.1 Ferrimicrobium sp.
CACGACAACCGCCGCCACCAGTGCGACCACCACAACAATCAACCAGTTGCGCAAGCCATGGTGCTTTCGCGCTGATTTGGACTCGGAAGCCGCCCCGTCAACAGCCTGTTCAGTCATAGTCCCGCAATCAACCTCTCCACACGGTCGTCGTAGGAAGCAAACGGATCCTTAAGCATCACAGTTCGTTGTGCTTGATCGTTCAGCTTCAAGTGGACCCAATCTACGGTGTAATCGCGATGATGTGCCTTAGCTGCTGCTATGAACTCACCGCGCAACCGCGCACGTGTCGTTTGAGGAGGAACGTCTACAGCTCGCTTGATACGTTCCTCATCCACGAGTTCAACCGTCCTCCCGTGCTCAACAAGCTTGTAATAGACACTTCGACGACGGTTTATGTCGTGGTACTGTAGGTCAAGCAGCGACACCTGCGGATGTGAAAGCGGCAACTCATGACGTGTCCGATACTCCTCAATCAGCCGATATTTGGTTACCCAGTCGACACGGCCGTCGAGTTTGAGCGGATCGGTGCGCAGGAGCTCCAACGCCTCCCCCCACATCGAAAGAGCGCGCTCCTCATCAGGTGGTATCGAGTGATTAGAGCAAAAGCGTTGTGCTCGCTCGTAATAGCTCTCTTGAATCTCGAGCGCCGTCATCTCTCTTCCATTGATCAATCGCACTCTCTTGGTAAGCGATTGATCATGAGAAATCTCTCTGATGGCTCGGATAGGATTCTCCATAGAGAGATCGCGTAGAACAACATCATGCTCAAGCAGACGCAAGACCAACGACATCGCGCCTACTTTTAGGAAGGTTGCCCATTGTGACATGTTGGAATCGCCGACAATCACGTGCAGGCGGCGGAAACGTTCCGCATCGGCATGAGGCTCGTCACGGGTGTTGATGATAGGGCGCGACCGGGTTGTAGCTGAAGAGACTCCTTCCCAGATGTGCTCGGCTCGCTGCGAGAGAGTGTAGACCGGTCCACGGGAGGTCAAGAGAACTTTGCCGGCTCCAGCATAGATCTGCCGTGTCACAAGGAAGGGGATAAGAACTTCTACTAGACGAGAGAGGTCATCGACACGCAGCGTCAAGAAATTTTCGTGGCATCCGTAGGAGTTGCCAGCGGAGTCCGTGTTGTTCTTCAAGAGATATACCGATCCCCGAATCCCCTCCTCGCGCATGCGCACCTCGGCCGAGTAGGCCAAGGATTCGAGGATCAACTCCCCCGCCTTGTCGTGACTGATGAGGTCATCAAGAGAATCGCACTCCGGTGTGGCATACTCCGGATGGCTACCTACATCGAGATACAATCGCGCACCATTCTCGAGAAAGACATTGGAGGACCGCCCCCAACTCACCACCCGGCGGAACAGGTAACGCGCCACCTCATCGGGACTAAGACGACGTTGACCTCGCAGGGTGCAGGTCACTCCGTACTCATTCTCGATTCCGAAGATTCTCCGATCCAGCTCGCCGACCCTACTCAATCAACTTCACCCAACAGGCTTTGCAACTCGCCACTAACAATCCTTCTAAAAGTCCGCCGCTCCCCACTCTCCTCGAGCACTGCAACCTCTAGGTCTTGGTAGACAAGAGGGTAATCCTCCCCTCCAAGAGCAGCGACGCAGGCTTGAAGCGTCTCCTGTAGACCCCTAACCTCGCGATAGCTTCCCTCGAAGCGCTCTGCAATCGTGTCAGAATCGCCACCGATCACAGCGAACTTCTGTTCATCAACCACAGTGCCGTCGTAGAGGATGTGGAACAACTGCGCCTCCTTGCCAGCGGTACCTAGCTCAGCGACGAGTATCTCCACCTCGAGTGGCTTTACCTCATGAGTAAAGACCTGACCGAGATATTGCGCATAGAGATTTGCGAGACTTCGTGCATCCACATCATCGCGAGCATAGGCGAAACCCTTCGTGTCGGCATGGCGTATCCCGGCGACTCGCAACTGGTCGAACTCGTTGTACTTACCAACGCCAGCAAAGGCGATACGATCATAGATCTCAGATACCTTGTGAAGCGACCGTGATGGATTCTCCGCACACAACAAAATTCCGGTCTCATAGACCGCACCAATCAGTGCGCGTCCGCGTGCGATTCCTTTACGTGCGTAATCAGCACGATCCTTCATCATCTGCTCTGGAGCAACGTAGAACGGCATGCTCATTCTGGGTGCCTCCTCGTCGTAAGCTCCGTCTCGAGTTCTCGAGCAAGCTCAATAAGCTCTTCGTCTGCCACTCGCTGATATCCTGATTCGTCGATCACACCTATTACTGGGAAAATTCCGCGCAGGAGATCGGGACCACCGGTGGCAGAATCCTCTTGGGCCGCCTCGAAGAGTGCCTTGGTCACCAGACGCACCATGTCATCGCGACTCATCCCCGGACGAAACCCCAGGCGAAGCGTCGCTCTAGCGTCGCGTCCTCCCGAGCCAGTCGCCGCGAACGCCTCCTCCTCATACTTGCCGCCAGCTATATCGTAGGTAAAGATCCGCCCCTGACTTCGATGGAGATCCCATCCTGCAAAGAGTGGAACCACCGCCAATCCCTGCATTGCCATACCAAGATTCCCACGAATCATCTGAGCGAGCTGGTTGGCCTTCCCCTCGAGCGAGAGCACTGAGCCCTCAACCTTCTCGTAGTGTTCAAGCTGAACCTGAAACAGACGGACCATCTCGATCGCAGGTCCGGCTGCTCCCGCAATAGCTACAGCTGAGAAGCGATCAGCAGGAAAGACCTTCTCTATTGTACGGTTCGCGATGATATTTCCCTCTGTTGCCCGGCGATCGCCAGCTATGACTACACCGTCACGAAACCGTGCAGCGGCGATCGTAGTCCCATGTGGAACTCCACCCACGGGGCTAGAGGCCCCCTGTGGTTGCCCACCCCGAGTGCCACTCTCATCGAGGAGCCCCAGCAACCCGACAAAATCGGGACCTGGATCCCGCACTACATCAAACAATGGCAACGCCAACGCCAACCGCCTCTCTACTCTCGCGCCTCAAGCGTCTACTGTCCACCCTTTTGTACGTAGTTACGAACAAACTCCTCAGCATTATCCTCAAGAACCTCATCGATCTCGTCAAGGATGTCATCAAGTTCAGCCTTCAGCTGATCAGAGCGCTCAGCCGACGGCGCGACCTCCTCTTCCGTGACCTCTTCACGGTTCGGTGACGATTTTCGCACCTGTTCACGTTCAGCCATACATCCACCTCATCTTTGCACTTTATCCTAGTTATGAACCTAATGCCTCGACCAGCTCTGCGGCACTCTTAACGCGACGCAGAAGTTCGCCAACATGACCCTCCGTACCCCGCAACGGGTCCATCATGGGAACCCGTCGCAATGGGTCGGTCCCAAGGTCAAAAATAATTGAGTCCCAGTTCGCCGCGGCAATTGACCCCGGGAATCTTGCTAAACAGGTACCACGAAAGTAAGCACGTGTATCTGGGGGAGGATTGCTAACCGCAGCCTTGACATCCGCATCGTCGAGGATCCGTCGCATCGGCAACCGACGAAAAAGCGACTTCTCTGGCCTCATGTCGTGATACTGGAGATCGATCGCCGCTAGCCTTGGATCTTGCTTGTCTGCACCATGACGTTGCTGGTACCCCTGCACCACTTGCCACTTGGCCACCCAATCTAAGCTATCCGCCAGCGTCATAGGATCATGCTCGAGTGCGGCCAGGACTCGCTCCCACTCTCGAAGAAGAGCTGGACCATCGGTATCATTGCCTAGGTAACCCATACCGTAGTGCTCAGCGTGGTCAAGGGCATGCTCAAGGTAGGCCTGCTGAATCTCGAGAGCTCGCAGACGACGACCATCCCGAAGCAGAACCGTCCCCGCAAGAGTAGGATCCCAAGAGATCTCACGTAAGGATGTAACCGGATCGGCCAACTCGATCTTCAGATCCTGTAGGAATCCATCTTCAATCATGGCCAGCACGATCGCGGTTAAGCCAAGCTTCAACCATGTCGAGGTCTCCGACAGGTTCGCGTCTCCCAAGATCACATGCAGACGACGAAAGCGTTGCCCATCGGAGTGAGGCTCGTCACGGGTGTTGATGATAGGGCGCTTCAACGTCGTCTCAAGGCCAACCTCCTCCTCAAAAAAGTCCGCACGCTGTGAAAGCTGGAATGCTACCTTCGAACTCGCCTTGCCTGGAAACTCAGAACCAACCTTCCCGGCTCCTATGATGATCTGCCTAGTTGCGAAAAAAGGTACGAGTTCACCTACGATCTTTTGGAAAGGAACCTCTCTGTCAACAAGATAATTTTCATGACAGCCATAAGAGTTACCCTTGCGATCAGAGTTGTTCTTGTAGACCACGATCTCCTGACCAGACGGGAGCATCCGCTTAGCGTTAGCCATAGCACGGATAACCACCTCTTCGCCCGCTTTGTCATAGAGGAGGGCTTGCGATGGGGAGATGCACTCCGGCGACGAATACTCCGGGTGAGCATGATCAACGTAGAGGCGCGCTCCGTTAGTCAACACCGCATTCACCAGATGAGTGTCGAGTTCGATGCCTGAACCTCCTTCAAGTGCAAACCCACGTGCATCTACCCCTGGCGATTCGTCTACAAAGTCCCACTCCACACGATCGGCCAGCGAAGAAAGGTAGGCATTGATCAGCGTGGATGACGTCGTGATCGGGTTGGCGTCCGGTGCTCCGGCGACAACAATTCCGTATTCAGTCTCTATGCCGAGCACTTTTGGTATTGGCATCGCTCCTCCTTTGACTCAACCCTATATCCAACCTTTACAGAATTAGGGTTCTACAGATACTGCCCGGTGGCTACTCGCTCTATAGCGCGCCCTCCTTCTGAACCCTCCTCCTGTGACAAGAGGATTCGCATAAACACAATTCGCTCCCCCTTCTTACCAGAGATCTTTGCCCAATCATCCGGGTTGGTCGTGTTCGGAAGGTCTTCATGTTCTTTGAACTCTTTTGCAATCGACACCAGTAGGTCCTCTTGGCTGATACCCGGAGGGTCCCCTGCGATCTCGCGCTTGATAGCCAGCTTCTTGGCACGTCGCACGATATTCTCAATCATCGCCCCAGATGAGAAATCCTTGAAGTAAAGTATCTCCTTTTCACCGTTCTGATAGGTGACCTCAAGGAACCGATTGGCATCTACCGCTGCGTACATCGTCTCGACGGTCGTCTCAATCATCCGCCTGACCGCCAACTCGGCATCACCGTTTCCGAGACGGTCAACCTCGTTCTTGTCTATCGGTAGATCATGGGTAAGGTAACGCGAGAATATCTGATTCGCCGCCTTCATGTCTGGACGCTGGATCTTGATTTTAACATCCAACCTGCCCGGTCTAAGGATAGCAGGGTCGATCAGATCTTCGCGATTGGAGGCGCCAATCACAATAACATTGCGTAACGTCTCCACCCCGTCGATCTCCGCAAGCAACTGCGGCACAACCGTTGACTCCATGTCCGAACTAATACCGCTCCCTCGCGTTCGGAAAAGAGAGTCCATCTCATCGAAGAAGACTATTACCGGCATGCCCTCCTCTGCCTTCTCTCTAGCACGTTGGAAAATCAACCTGATCTGACGCTCGGTCTCACCGACGTACTTGTTGAGAAGTTCAGGGCCCTTCACGTTCAGGAAGTAACTCTTCACGCTTCGACCGGAGGTCTGCTCAATCTTCTTTGCTAACGAATTTGCCACAGCCTTGGCGATCAGGGTCTTACCACAACCAGGAGGACCATAGAGCAAGATGCCCTTAGGCGCAGGCAAGCGATAGTTAGAAAATAAATCCCGATATAGAAATGGCAACTCTACCGCGTCTTGGATCTCCTCGATCTGGCGGTCAAGTCCACCGATGTCAGAGTAACTGATGTCTGGCACCTCTTCAAGGGCGAGCTCCTCCACCTCTGGCTTAGGTAGCAGCTCAAGTACCATCGAAGAGCGTGGATCGACCATAACGCTATCGCCCACGCGAATCCGGCTCTCTCGCAAGACCGCACTCAAGAGGGCTACACGTTCATCGTCTCCACGTCCTACAACAATGACACGTTCGCCGTCGTCCAGAACATCCTTGACCATAGCAACCTCGCCGCTTCGGTCATGTTCGCGCACCCCGATGACCGCGAAGGACTCGTTAAGTGTTACCTCTTGTCCATGCCTAAGTTCTGCCTGGGAGATGTCGGGGTGAACAGCCACCTTCATCTTGCGCCCAGACGAGAAGATATCTACGGTCTCATCATCGTTAGTACCGATAAAAACTCCATAGGCAGCAGGAGGTTGCGTTAGCTTCTCGACCTCCTCGCGTAGGTTGCCTATGTGCTCTCTAGCCTGCTGCAACGTGAACGTCAACTTCTCGTTCTTTGCCTGAAGCTGCGCGAGGGCGCCTGATACTGCGAGAAGTTTCTCCTCCAGAGCACGCTCACGCGAGGGCGCGTCACTCATCCGACGCCTAAGCTCTTGAATCTCAAGTTGAAGCGCATCAACCGTCTGTCGCTCTTGTGCCGTCAACTCTTCCTCGTTAGGATCTCTGCGATCGACCATCACGCCTCCTTCCTTTCTTCACGCTACCCGAGTGGTGGCGAAATTAGAACCACTCTCAGGCGACTACACTTGATGCTGTTCTTCATAGCAAAATATTACAGAACATAACGTGGCGCAGCTTGCTCCGAAATAGCGACCTAAATGGAAAGGACCTCGATGAAAGTCTGGATTGACCAGGATCTTTGCACCGGCGATGGCTTATGCGAAGAGATCTGTCCGCCGGTCTTCACCCTGCTCGATGACGGGTTGGCCTATGTGAAAGAAGGTCAAGAGGTTTTCAACAACCCTGGTGGAGCCACTCAGATGGCGCCGGTACCTGAAGATCTCGAAGACGCAGTCACCGAGGCGAGCGAGGAGTGCCCTGGGGAGTGCATTTTCGTAGAGCTCGAATAACCGGGTAGCTCTACAACTCAGTGCCTTGACAAGACGAAAGCGCAAGCCCCGTCACTAAGGGCGGGGCGAATACCACACGGCAACTTAGCACGATAAGAGTGACCAGCTCAGCGCGGCCTTCTCTTTTTGCGAACAGCTGTCGCTGGGCATATCCGTAACGATGGATACTGCTCCCAAAAACCTGAGCATAATTGCTCAAAGTCGTTAGGCTTATCCGCACACGGTTGATAAGAGATTCTGGTCTCTTACAACTCATGCCCCCTTGACACTCAGTTGCGCCGGATGAACGCGCTAGCAAGATACGCCGA
>DAHXNM010000147.1 GCA_027365375.1 Ferrimicrobium sp.
CCTCAACAGACTCAACCCGGATCGGGTCGTGAGCTATCCACTCCTTTACTGGCCGAACCTTGAAGCGCTCAGATGGAATCCACGCCGATCGGTCCTGCACCCTGCAGCCCATCCTGAAGCCATTCTGTCGAGCTCCATCTACTCAGACATAGTGCCGCTTGCGCGCAGGATCGTCTTCCAGACGAACGCGGAACAAGAACTCCTAAATCGTCTCTTCCGGATTGCAGCCTCAAAGCAGCTGGTGCTCCCACTCGGTCTAGACGAACAACCCGAGGCGCCCCCGACTAGATCGACACTAAACACAAGCGAGGCTTACCTCCTCGCGCTAGGACGTGTCCAGGCCGACAAGGGTAGTAATCTACTCACCGAACTCTATAGACACGCGAGACCTTCGATCAATCTCATCATGGCTGGGCCTATTATTGAGGAGCCTCAGCTCTCCGAAGGTATAGAGCTGCTCGGGGTGGTTACAGATAGCGATCGCCAGCTGCTTCTAGAGAACGCTCGCGCAGTCGTCATAGCCTCGCGCTATGAGTCCTTCTCGCTGGTCGCACTCGAGGCGATGGGGGCTCGAGTACCGCTCATCGTCAACGGATTTAATCCGGTACTGCTAGAACAGATCAACAGATCAGGAGCAGGCGTAGCCTTCAAGAGTGCATCCGAGTTGCTCGGCGCAATCGAACTTCTCGGAGGTGACCCTGCACTAGCACGCGCACTCGGTCAGCGTGGCCAAGCCTACGCAGCGGCGAACTCAACATGGGACACGATCATCGATCGCTACCTCGCATTCCTGCAGTAACAACCGGTACACACCCACCAACCACAAGAACAGGTCACCAAAGATCCGACCAAACCCACCATGGAGCAACGCTCAATCGAGTGGATCCGCGGGTACGGTCACCAATACGGTCAACTCAGAGGAAGTTTCGGCTCGAGACCTCTTTGACGAAGACGTTCGCCTCAGCAGCGATAACTCCACCAACCCCTTTTTGGCCACCGACTATCATGATCGCGTTGTCCCAGCGACGACTCTCGATCATCATCCCACTCTGAGGATGGTAGAGATTCACCTGCATCGAATATGAGCCGACCGCCAACGGAAGCGACCCAAACTGTACGACCGCCTCAACGCTACCGCGAACTAGTACCGGCTCCATCTCCATCTCCCGGGTGTGGGCGCGAATTAGAGCGACCCCGGAGGCGTTGTAGATAAGCACCTCGAGATGACAGCTTCCAGCTAGTGACGCGACATCCTCGATCGCGATCGCCAGCTCCACCTGGCTCATGGCCACTAGCTCCACTCCGCGATCGGCATCCACTCCGTTGACCATCATGGAGTTCAGATGGATATCCCGGCTGATAGCCGCCTCCAGTCGATGATCCTCAGTACTCGGATCATGGTTCAAACCAGACCCCGACAGCTGGAACTTTTGCAACAGGGCGACCGCCTCCGCCGTCGGACCTTGACCGACCAGACGTCCATGGTCAAGGACAAACGCGGTTGAACAGATCGCTCGAACGAGATCGGGAGAGTGGGAGACGAAGATAATCGTCCGCCCCTCCTCCTGAAACTCACGAATCTTGGCAAGACACTTTAGCTGGAAGTTGGCGTCACCCACAGCGAGGACCTCGTCGACCAGAAGGATATCCGGATCCATGTTGACCGCAACCGCGAAACCAAGGCGTGCGTACATACCTGAGGAGTAAAACTTCACTTGGTTCTCGATGAACGGCCCTAGCTCAGAGAACTCGACAATTGCATCAAAGCGCTGGTCGACCTCCTTGCGTGACAGACCCATCAACGCAGCGTTCAGGTAGATGTTCGCACGACCAGATAGATCAGGGTGAAAACCAGCTCCAAGCTCGAGCATGGCAGCGATACGACCTCGAATACGAATCTCACCAGTTGTGGGGGTCAGGATACCAGCAAGACACTTGAGCAGCGTTGACTTTCCAGAGCCATTGTGCCCAAGTAACCCTAGGGTCACCCCTTGCTGAACCTCGAAGCTGATGTCAGTTAGAGCTGGAAATACCTCGTGAGGTACCTTCCCGAAGTGGATGGCCTTTTCCTTTAAAGAGGTGTACTTCTCTTGAAAAAGCCGAAACGTCTTCGAGACCGACACTACCTCGACTGCAGTCGACACTACAACTCCTCTGCAAAGTTCCCTTCCAGGCGACCGAAAACATAGACAGATACCAGGAAGAAGATGAAACTGAGAACGATTATTGTACCAAGGACAGCGAGATACCACATAGGTCCATAGCTTGGAAGGATGTGCACTATCGTCCCGTTGGTGCCGAGCGGATTCGCCTGTACATAAAAAGCCCGCTGGAACGTGAGTGCAACCGGAGTCGTTGGGTTGGCAAGATAAAGCCAGGTCAACCCATGTGCGCGCAGTTGTTTAGAGAGTTCCATGAACGGATAGACGATCGGAGTAGCCCAGAACCATGCCTGGAGGAGGATCTCCATCAGGTGCTGCATATCCCGCAGATAGACATTGACAGCCGAAAGCAACACAGCTAGCGCGCAGGCGAACATCAATAAGCCAAGAAGGGCAAGCGGAACCAACCACACGAAACGCGGACTCGGGGCGACCCGGAGGACGATCAAAAAGATGGCCAATACGACCGTTTGGAAGAGGAAGAAGATGAAGGCAGAGCCGACTGAGGCGAGCGCCAGAATCTCCCTAGGGAAGGCAACCTTCTTGACAAGCCCACTGTTTCCAACTACTGAACCAGTCGCACCGAGAACACCAGATTGGAAAAGGTTCCAAGCCAAGAGTCCGGTCGCTAAGTAGATAGCGAATAACGGAATACCGTTTTTCAGTATCTTCTGGAAGACAATGTAGTAGATCAAGATAAACATCGCCGGGTTCAAAAGGCTCCATATGAACCCAAGAGCCGAATCCTTGTACTTGACCTTGATCTCCTTGGCGACAAGGTCCTTTAGGAGGTCACGGTACCTCCAGATGTTGGCGATCCGCTGAGGCACCGTCATCGAAGGACGGACTAGGTGAATTGGCAACTCCCGATCGCGCCGATACCCAGAAGGCTCAGGTGTCGCTCCGGCGTGGTCGGTCTTCACTAGGAGTCAGACCCACTTGCGGTCCCACCATACGAATTCGTACGGATTACCTGGTCGATAAAGCCATACTCCTGCGCCTCATCAGCGGTAAACCAACGATCTCGTTCGGAGTCGGCCTGAATCTTCTCAACAGGCTGACCGGTATGGAAGGATATCCGCTCCGCCAACTGCCGCTTTAGGTACATGATCTGCTCCGCCTGTATCGCAATATCGGCTGCCTGCCCCTGCATCTGAGCCAACGGCTGATGCATGAGGATTCGCGCATGTGGCAACGCAAATCGCTTCCCATGTGCACCAGCACAGAGGAGGAACTGCCCCATTGAAGCCGCCATGCCGATGGTGATCGTTGAGACGTCACAACTCACATACTGCATGGTGTCATAGATGGCGAGCCCGTCATAGATCGACCCACCAGGAGAATTGATGATAAAAGAGACATCTCGATCTGCATCTTCGGCAGCGAGAAGCAACAGCTGCGCACAGATCGCGTTCGCTGTGAGCTGGTTGACCTCCGACCCCAAGAAAACGATGCGCTCCTTTAGCAGCTGTTGATAGACGTCGCCACCGCGATCGGCGTTAGCGGCATCCTTCAAGTCAGCAACAGAACCGGCAGTAAGGTCAGTGTGATCCATGGGATCTAGGCTAATCGGACGAGCTACTGCCAAAGTTCACTCAGACAAGGTAAGCCGACTTATCCTTATACTTCCAAGGAACCAATATCCCTTTTTATCCGCTAGGATCACCAACCAAGCGGGCGTGGCGAAATTGGCAGACGCGCGAGGTTTAGGTCCTCGTGTCGAGAGACGTGGGAGTTCGAGTCTCCCCGCCCGCACAGCGAATCGCACACCCTTATCGGGAACAGCGCAGCTGTATCAGCACCTCGACTGCTACATGTAGCAATGACTACGCATACACCTGGCCAGTGGATCAAGATTCCTATGCTCGTCAGCGAGTGGGCCCGAGAGCAACCGGCTACTACTCAGGAAGGTCCTCACCGAGATGGACAAGAGTGCCAACGTTAGCCACGAGCATTGCAAGGGCGCGACCACGGTGTGAAATTCTCCCCTTCTCCTCCCGAGTCATCTGCGCGAAGGTACGCCCATCTCCCTCGTTGGGAACAAAGATTGGGTCATAGCCAAAGCCGTTAGTACCACTTGGCTCTCGTGCTATGTGTCCCTCCACCTCTCCACGGAAAAATTGAGTCAACCCTCTTCGTTGTGCCATAGCAATGACCGTGACAAACCGTGCTCGCCTATCATCGACATCGCGCAGCTCCGCGAGGAGCCGCCGAACTCGTGCAACATCTGACTCTGCATACCGTTTGGAGTATACGCCTGGAGCACTGTGTAGCGCCTCAACCTCGAGTCCAGAATCCTCTCCCAAGGCGACACTACTTTGCACCAGACCTGCGATCGCCTTTAGCTCCGCGTTCTCCTCGAAGGTAGCTCCGGTCTCATCGATCTCGCCTAGATCAAGGCGCTGGACTTCAAACCCCTTCGGGAGCATCGCCGAAATCTCGGCCAACTTGTCCTGATTACTGGTGACCAGGCCTAGTACAACCACCGACATCGATCTATCCGTCAACTATGCATGCTTGGCAAGTAGCTGATCACCAAGAGTAAGCAGCTGTCCAATCCCGGACTCGGCGAGCTTGAGAAGGTCTACCAGCTGGACCTTGGAGAAGGGTGCACCCTCGGCCGTCCCTTGAATCTCAACATATTCACCCTTTTGATTCATGACAACATTCATGTCAACCTCTGCAGAGGAGTCCTCAGGGTAGTCAAGGTCAAGGACCGGCTGACCATCAACGATACCCACTGATACCGCAGCCAGTGCGCTGGTGATGACTCCTGCTCGTACCCTACCTGCCTTCTCCAGTCGTGCTAGCGCCAATCGGAGCGCCAAAGACGCACCGGTGATCGAGGCGGTCCGAGTACCACCGTCCGCCTGGATCACATCACAATCGACTACTAGTTCAATCTCGCCCATCCGCTTGAGGTCGACAGAGGATCGAAGCGAGCGTCCGATCAGACGCTGAATCTCCACCGTTCGTCCTCCCTGTTTGCCGCGTACCGCCTCACGTGGAGTTCGTTCCCGGGTCGCCGCTGGCAACATCGCATACTCGGCGGTCACCCATCCAGATCCCTTACCACGAAGCCAGGGGGGGACACGATCCTCAGCCGAGACGCTGCAGAGCACCCTGGTCTTCCCAACCTCGATGAGGCACGAAGCCAGTGCCATCTCGGTGTAGTCAAGGGTAACGGCCACCTCACGTAGCTGTGACGGATCCCGTTGGTCATGACGCTTGGCCACTTATACGCTCCTTTTTATCTCTGGAGCCACCCTGGCTCCAACTGCTAGCATCCTGGTCGACCATAGTGGCCTCCTGACTATCAACCTCGATATGGTGCACCGACTCTAAGTCACCGTGGAAGAGTCGCCTCCCTACCTCAAGAAAGTCAGCGACAGATCCAGTGCACAAAAACTCGACACTCCCTCCGATCTCCGGGCTGCTCTGGGTGGGTTCGGTGCCAACCAAGAGCTCTCGAACCTCGAAAGCAGTCTCCTCTCCGCTGGAGATCAACACTACCCCCTCGCCTAGCACCTCGCGGAACTGAGCGCCAAGATAGGGATAGTGGGTACAGGCAAGAAGCAAGGTATCCACCTCGGCCACTTTGATCGGAATCATCAACAACTGCAGAAGTTCCATTAACCTCGGATCGTCTAACGCACCGGCCTCAACATAGTCAACAACACCAGGGCACGCGACCGCGGTAACCGCTTGTCCTGCGAGTCGACGCTGATAGACACCGGAGCTAATGGTTGCAACTGTGCCAACCACCCCTACGCGAGAGTTATGAGTAGCTCGAGATATTGCCCGAACGGCTGCGTCGATAACACCGACGATAGGCACCTCACTCTCAGCTTTGAGTGTCTCGAGAGCGATGGCAGACGCCGTGTTGCATGCGACCACTACCAGTTTCAGTCGGTAGTTCGCCTGCAGATACCTGAGGATCTCGAGCGAGAATTGCGTAACATCACCGGGAGCGCGATCTCCATAAGGAGATCGCTTCGAGTCGCCAAGATAGACAAAGTGCTCGGATGGAAGCAGATCACGAAGCGCCTCGAGAATGTTCAGCCCCCCGAAACCAGAGTCAAAGACGGCGATCACCCCTGCGGCTGACTCACCACTAATGACCCCAGAACTCGCTTGCTCAAACATCTGCGGCGCGCCCCTGTTCTAATCGAAGTCGAACCGCTCTCGGTTCAATCTGTCGCGGGCTTGCATAGCCGAGAATAGTTAACTGGCGAACTAGTTGACTACGGAACTCAATCAAGTACTCGGTCGCGGCGAGCACGCCTCCGAGCGCATAGGCAGCCATAACCGGGCGACCGATAGCCACCACGCTAGCCCCAAGGGCAAGTGCGCAGACGGCATCCGTTGGATCTCCAATGCCACCATCTACGATGCAGTCACCTCCACCAAGGGAGTCACGAAGCAGGGACAGAGCCTCAGCGGTCGTCGGGAGCAGATCGCTCTGGCGCCCGCCATGGTTCGATATCCAAGGAGTGACCGGGGGCGGCGTGGCTCGCTCACGCATCGCCTCCAGATCCACGAGCGAAAGAACCCCTTTAAATATCGGGTTAATACCACGCTCGTGGCAATCGTGAACAAATCCGTCCAGATCGAGTTCGGTGGCTTGATCGATAGCTTCACGGGAGAAGCCATCCCCAAAGGCAGGGCCGTCTTGGTCCTGGGAAGTGAGTACCTCTTTGATTCGATCCATCGGTGAGAATCCATGTATGCGATCACGGTAGCGAGCCCCTAGATATGGGGTATCGATGGTCAAGGCAGCTGCCTTTACTCCGACCTCAGCTCCAGTATCGAGAAGTTGGCTAACAAAGTCATGATCCTTGGTCTGATATACCTGTAGCCAGAGCTCGCCGTGCCGCTGCCCAGCAAAGCTCTCAAGGAGGGTCCGATGATCCTCATCCAGCCCGTCGATCTCGGCAGCATCAATACACTGGCCAAGTTCAAAGGCGTCCGAGATCGCCGACAACCGGCGACTAGAGCGCGTCGAGATCGTGTACCCGAAACCAGCGACACCGGCAGCGAAGGCTAAACCAGGCTCACCAGCAGGATCTAGTATCGACTGAAAGGCGACTGGAGCCACCACCAGCGGGGTGTCAAGGTGGCGGCCGAGAAAGGTAGTCCCACTGCTGGCTCGTGGTGGACGACTGAGATAGGCTGGGGCTATCGAGAATCGCTGCCAGCCCTGGTAGTTCCTCTGCATCAGCTCTCCACGATCGGCAGCCCCAAAGAAATAGTCAGCGGCCGGCTCATCGAGATGGCCGACCGCCTCAGCGATCAGATCGCGAGCCAACCACGGTACTGTCACGAATCAAACCCCACGGACGGCTCGGGCTCGCCGATCACCAACTCTGTCACCATCCCATCACGAATACCGAAACACCGAAGTTCGGCTAACGGCCGGGCGAGCGAGACCACCACATAAAACCAGCTCGGATCAGGCGCCTGAGCGACGTCGGTCGGAGAGGGAAAGGCCTCAGAGTTCGTGTGCGAGTGATACACACCTACTACACGCAACCCCTGGGAGAGTGCAGACTCACGAGCGCTCGCGACATCGGTCGAATCGGCCACAAATACCCTGGCAGAACGTGCCTCGTTTCGTGTCGGATACACCTGCCATACACCACGCTCATCACCAAGCAGCATCCCACACGCCTCAAGAGGGTACTCCTGAATACAATGCGCTAGAATAATGTCGCGGGTTAGCGTCTGCATCTCCACCATCGTGACCAGCGTACCAACCGACACCTACACATCCTTAGATTGCGAACTATATTGCCTCGAAGTTCAAAGAAAAAGAAACCCCAAGATGCCGCCCACTTCGGGAACAGGATCGTAGCCCAGAACCGTCGTGCTCGCCACGATTACGATATCCTAGAGACGGTTGAAGCCGGTCTAGAACTCGTAGGTGGCGAGGTGAAATCGTTGCGCGCAGGTCGCGTTCAACTCCGCGACTCCTATGCCCGTATCGAGGGCGGCCAGGCGTTGCTTCTTAAAATGAACATAGCCGCCTACGCTCAAGCAACTGGGTTTGGCGCCTTTAGCCCTGAGCGCACCCGACGCCTGCTTCTGCATCGCTTTGAGATCGATCGCCTCGCTGGCAAGCTCGAGCAGGATCGTCTAGCTCTGATTCCACTGTCCGTCTACTTCAAAAACGGGCTGGCCAAGGTGGAACTAGGGCTCGCACGCGGACGGACGATGTATGACAAGCGACATGTGCTCCAAGAGCGCGACGCCGCCATGGAGATGAGAAGGCTGCACGCAGAATATCGTTGAGCCTGCCGCTGGCAATCTGGCACGCTAGCTAAGTCGACTAGTATGAACTCTGAAAGGGGGTGTACCGGATTCGACTTTGGACGACTTTGTGAATGAAGCGAGCAGTGCTCTCCGGAGGCACTTTAAAAAGCCGGAAAACAAAATAAATGCCGAACCTTCGTTCGCACTCGCCGCTTAAAACACGGTGACGTCCCCTTAGATGGTCGCGTCGACATCTAAACGGGGCGTTATAAACAGACGCTCACTCCTTTCGGCTCTTCTTGAGGCTCTTGGAGGACATCAATCAAGAAAACGGTAGTGAAGTCCGTCGGGTGGCACCACTACCGATCAAAAACCCGACTGCGCTCGGAGAAGAATCATGAAAGCGCCAAGGGACGCGGGTTCGACTCCCGCCACCTCCACGGTACTGAGAAAAGACCGCCTCGTCAGGGCGGTCTTTTCTTATGAAGGGACCGCATCCAAGGAGGGTACACAGAGTTGGCACTCATCGACACATAGCAGAAAGAGCGACAGGGTTCGCATGGGTGCACCGCACAACTCGGATCGACAGCCTCGGTCTGTTTGCCTCGGTCTGTTTGGCTCGGTCTGTTTGGCTCGGTCCGGTTTATGCCGATGCCTCGCCCAGCACGTCGACGAACAGAGCAATCTGAACGCTAGAGCTGATCACCTGCTTGCGCCTCTTGGAATGCCTGAGAGCGAGCAGGTTGCAACAACGAGCAACGCCATCGGCTATCAGGATAAAACTAGCCGAGCGGCATAATTATCGGAAAGCTCCTGCGAGACGGCTGTACTAAACGAAGGCGAGTTGGCTACCTCTACCTATCAGGTGGATAGGAAGCGGCGCACCGCAATCGTAGATCCAAGAGTACCAACTACAACACCGGCAAAGATGATGACGGCGATGGTATCGATCAAGTTTTGGTTGGTCAGTACAAACCCCCCAAGCAGGTGCATTTTAAAGTGCGAGATTGCATAGCCAATAAGAGACTTCACGAGGATCACAACCCCTGTCGCCACCAACGCACCTATCAAACCCTGGATGAGCCCCTCGAGCATGAACGGGATCTGTATAAATGAGTTCGTTGCTCCAAC
>DAHXNM010000180.1 GCA_027365375.1 Ferrimicrobium sp.
GGTCTCGAAGAGCTTGCTGCTGAACTGCGGCAGAACCTTCCTTGAGCCAGCTTTCCTTGCGAGCTTCGGAGAGTTCGTGAGCTTGGGTGTTGTAGGTGATCTTTTGTAATCGCTCGCGTCTCCAACAGTTGCGTTGTTCGACAGCGAGATTCCATACATAGCGGGCATCTGAGCAGTGACGCGCAAGAACAGACAGTTCCTGTTCTCTTGGGTATAGGCGCTCACGAATACTCATACTTGTATTATTGGTTGAGGGTCTGACAGTCTTGACGGATACGGAGAAATCCAGCTCAGTATGCGCCTATCCATCCCCGCCCTCACAGACGGGGTCTTCCGGCGATCTCTGGTAAAAACAACATGGCTCTGGAGTGTGATCCCGGGGCCATATTGTTAGCTAGGCATCCAACTCTACGGCGGTCCAACCATGCCCACTCAAAAGAGTTGGGACAGTTCATCTACCAAATCATGAGTGCGTGGCAGACTCACGACTAAACCCCTCCAGTCGCTAGGTTGAAGAGGCGATCTCGAAGGTTTACGACTGCGTCGTAGCCTTCACTGAAGCCTCGAATCCTTCGAGGATAGTGGCGATCTGTTTGTCGGAGATGATGAGGGGCGGCATCCAACGAATGATATTGCCAAAGGTCCCTGCATTCATCGCAATAATTCGATGCGTACTAAAGAGATCTCCCAAGATGGCAGTGGTTCGGACCGGGTCAGGTGCACCCGTGACAGGGTCCACGATCTCCACACCAACCATGAGGCCGAGTGAACGGATCTTGCCAATCTCCTTATGTGATTCCGCTATTTTCCGCAAGCCCTCGCTGAGCTGCGCTCCGCGCGCAGCCGCGTTCTCGACCAAGCCCTCCTCTTTGATAACATCTATCGTTGCAATGGCAGCAGCAACACCGATTGGATTGGCACTATAGGTTCCGCCATGGCTACCAACCGTCCACTCTTTCATTATCTCCCAAGAGGATCCAATGCCCGAGAACGGAAAACCAGAGGCAATACCCTTGGCCATCACGATGATATCCGGGGTGACCTTTGAATGCTCTACCGCAAACATGCGTCCTGTTCGGCCGAAACCAGTCTGGACTTCATCTGCAACAAACAAAATGCCGTGCTTAGTGCAGCGCTCGCGTATAGCCTGAAGGAACTCTGCTGGCGCTGGTAGATAACCACCCTCACCCAAGACCGGCTCAATTACCATCGCCGCAGTCTCGCTAGGTGCAGTCTGCGCGGCCAACAGGTAATCGAGGTAATCGATCGCTTCATCAACACTAGCCCCATCCGATCCACCAGCTCGAGGGAACCCTGGAAACAGCGAGACGAATACCCCAGCGGGCAGAGGCTGATAACCAGCACGATAACCGGTTCGAGAGGTAGTCATTGCCATAGCCTGAGCAGTACGGCCATGGAAGCTGCCCTGGAAAACGATTAGATTCGTGCGCTTCGTGTACTGGCGAGCCAGCTTGACGGCCGCCTCTGTGGCCTCAGCTCCAGAGTTGCTGAAAAAGAAGGTGTCGATGCCTTCTGGGGTGATAGCCTCCAACCGATCAGCTAACTCCTGGAGTCGATGATAGGTATAGATGTTCACCTGCGCGTGTATGAACTGTTGTGCCTGCTCTGCAATGGCTTGTGCCACTTTGGGATGGCTGTGACCCGTTGAGGTTACCGCTATTCCCGAAGTCGCATCGAGATAGCTCGTGCCTTCAGTATCAAAAACTAAAGCTCCTTCGCCACGGACGACAGTCAGTGGTGTGAGCTTTGACCAAACCGGTGCTAAATGTGCCATTTTCTCTCCTTCTCCATCACTTCTCTCACAACATTGACCCTATCCCATTTGGCCAATCAAGGTGCGCCTCAACGAGTCAAGAATCGATGTAGGGATGCCACGGTGCTCCAAGCTGTCTACGACTTGGGTCATAGCGAGCCCTGCATTAATACCAAGGTAGCGTAGAGGCTCCGGCTCCCAAGAACGCGGCGGACGACCGAAGATTTTACTCACCGCTGGCAAGAGTTGTGGGGTCAGCAAACGCTGCGCTACCAATCGTCCGATGAGGTTAGTCAACGCGACTCCATCGCCTGCATAACCATAGACCTTTATAACCCCGGACTCCTCGTGCACATCGATGCGTGGAAACCAATCTCGCGTGACCCCGAGGGTTCCTCCCCAAAAATGGGTGAACTCTACGTCGTCAAGGCCAGGCAACAACTCGCGAACGCTACGCTCAAGCCGCTGGCGCATGCCTCTCCCACGTTCAGGAGCAGGCGTGATCGTTGAACCGTAGCCATAGGGAGCACCTCGTCCTCCAAACGCAATCCTACGATCAGCGGTGATCTGACCATACACAACCAGATTTCTCTCATCGGCAAAACTCAGACCAATCTTGGGACTTCCAATGGATGCGTACTGCGCATCGCTAAGCGGAGCCGTCACGATCATCATCGAATAGAGCGGCAAAACCAACCGATGCCACTGTTCAAACTGGGCAGTATACGATTCGGTCGCAACCACGATCGAACGAGCCTTTACCGTATGCGAATTTGCCACCAACGTATGATCCCCAAAACTTGCAACGTCGGTGTTTTCGTAAATTCTGACTCCCATCTCGTCTAGACGGTCAGCGAGTCCACGAACTAACTTGGCGGGCTGCACTGTGGCGCATTGTGGCTCATGAGCTCCTCCAATCACACTACTCGCGCGCAGGAAACGCTCAATGCCGCGTGCATCAAAGAGAGCCGCAGCCAGCGATACATCTCCTTGCAGCCTTCGCCACTGTGCACGATCTCGAGCAAGCAAAACCGTCCCGGCCTTGGTGAAGTCACACTGGATACCAAGTTGCTCCACCTGGCTACCGACTTCATCAACCGTAGCTTCAAGGGAACTCTTCAGTTCGCTCGCTAGAGCGGAACCATACTCGCGTTCAACCCTCGAGAATGACACCGGGAAAAGACTAGATACCCAACCACCGTTGCGACCTGAAGCACCAAAGCCGACATGAGAACGCTCGAAAACTGCAATACGAAGGCTGGGGTCAAGTCGAGCAAGGTAGCGTGCAGTCCACAAGCCAGTGAGCCCACCACCAACGATCGCAACATCGACCTCTACTGATGACTGAAGCGAAGCCCGTGGCGCCATCTCACCAATCTGGCGCAACCAGAAACTCGCAAGGGCCGGCACGGGCTATCGCTCAATCACTAAATACGCTCGGCTATCGACCGATGGCTTGGGCTACAACCGGATGAACGATCTCACCCTTGGCGATGTTTAGCGAACCGGTCAACATAGGATCCTTGGGATCTCGTGCAAGTCGAACAAGCTTAGGGGCGACAGCCGCCGACAGCGCACGTGAGGCCGTCTTCGGATATTGACCTGGTACATTTGTCACGCAGTAGTGAATGACTCCCAACTCCTCATAGATTGGCTCCGAGTGCGAAGTCGGTCGCGAGGTTTCGATGCAACCACCCTGATCGATTGCCAAGTCAACGATCACCGAACCTGGCTTCATACTTGCGACATGGTCGCGTAGAACCAACTTAGGTGCCTTGGCACCGGTAACGAGAGCAGCACCGACGACGAGGTCTGCATCTCGCACAGCTTCACTAATTGCATGCTCTGAGCTTGCTAGCGTCGCCGTCACCGTGCCCTCCTGGTGGGCCATATAGAGCCTGTGGAGGTCGATGTCGACACCAGTAACCTCAGCATCCATACCACGAGCCCCACGAGCAGCCATCGTGCCTGCTACGCCCATACCTATAACAACGACGCGCGCCGGTGGTACTCCAGCTGACCCTCCAAGAAGCACTCCTGACCCAGCAGCGAGATAGTGGGCACCTACGATAGCAGCGGTGCGTCCGGCAACTTCACTCATTGGTGCAAGCAGAGGAAGGCCGCCCTTCTCTTCGAGAGTCTCATAGGCAAAGGCGTCAATACCACTGTCAACAAGGGCTCTAGCTAGCGCAGGCTCTGCTGCAAGATGGAGGTATGCAAAAAGCGTAAGATCCCTACGAAAGAAACCCCATTCGGACTCCTGAGGCTCCTTGACCTTTACAACTAGGTCAGCCGCCCAGGTCTCCTTAGCATTGGTGGCAATCTTCGCTCCCACGCCTTCGTAGTCGGCGTTCGAAAACCCCGCCCCAACACCCGCATTTGTCTCCACGAAGACGTCAAACCCGGCCTGAACACACGACTTCACAGCAGAAGGATCGAGCGCGACTCTCCGCTCCCCATCCTTGATCTCCTTAGGAAGGCCAATCGACTGAACCATACACTTACTCCTCAATCACTCGTAGCGACGGACAACTCCGACGCCAGAAATCGTAACGGGCCAACTCATGAGCAATTTGACCCACAACTATGCTAGAGCATTCAGAGATAGGGTGCAAGCGAATCCATAAGAAATACAGTTCCATTCAATTGATTCAACAGCGAAATGTCATAAAATGATGGAATCCTCATAGCGCAAGCAAACAACTCCGATAACCGACGCAAAACCGGACTCTGAAGGCTATTCTTGGGGCAAGTGTCATACTTATCACCATCTTTCAGTCAGCTCTTCCCTAATGCAGCAGTATCCTCGATCGACCCATTAGCCTCACAGGC
>DAHXNM010000183.1 GCA_027365375.1 Ferrimicrobium sp.
CGAGGAGCTGCTACGTATGGCGGACTCCGGTCTCTACGACGCAAAAGCGCGTGGGCGAAACCGGGTCCAGCTTGGAGGAGTTCTAGACTC
The DNA here is from genome assembly GCA_027365375.1 of Ferrimicrobium sp. Classification (GTDB taxonomy): domain Bacteria; phylum Actinomycetota; class Acidimicrobiia; order Acidimicrobiales; family Acidimicrobiaceae; genus Ferrimicrobium. Next base: position 91 of record DAHXNM010000183.1, read on the forward strand.
CTAAGCATCTGGCCACACGCTAGCGACGCGAGGAGAACCTATGAGCAACTACTGGCATCCCTTTGGACAGCTTTATCAAGCGAGTCACGATCCGGTCATCTTTGATCATGGCGAAGGGGTCTACGTCTATGACGAAGCGGGAAGACGCTACCTTGATGGTACGGCAGCACTTTGGTACGCTAACATTGGCCACGGCCGGACTGAGATAGCTGATGCCATCTACGCACAGGCAAAGAAACTCGCCGGCTACTCGACCTTTGGCAACTTTTCGAATCGACCAGCGGAAGAGCTCGCCACTTTTCTCTCTGAGCGGGCGCCGATGAAGGATGCTCAGATTTTCTTTGTGCAAGGTGGGGGTGATGCCGTCGAGACGGCAATTAAGTTGGCACGCCGCTATCAGTTTGAACTGGGCCATCCGGAGAGAACGGCCATTATTTCACGGATGAATGGTTACCACGGGACGTGGGGTTTTGGCACGTCGGTTGGAGGTATCGAAGCCAACCGCCAGGGGTTTGGCGATCTAGTACCGGACACCTATCGGGTTCCTTACGATGAGGTAGAGGCGGTTGAGGCAGAGATCGTTCGCCTCGGCGAGGAGCATGTTGCGGCGGTGATCGCCGAGCCGGTCATCGGTGCGGGCGGAGTGTATCCTCCTCCAGTCGGTTATTTCACCTCGTTGAGGGAGATTTGTGATCGACACGGGGTGCTCTTGATCGCGGACTCTGTCATCTGTGGATTCGGAAGATTGGGGAGTTGGTTTGGAGTCGAGCGTTTTGACATCTCCCCTGACCTCATCACCTTCGCCAAAGGGGTAACGAGTGGATATCTGCCGCTTGGTGGTGTCGTTGTTGCCGAGCATGTCGCCGCACCTTTTGCTCGCCAGGACTCTCCCGTATTTCGACATGGTCCCACCTATGGTGGGCATCCGACGTGCACGGCGGCTGGTATGAGGAATTGTCGGATACTTGAAGAGGAGGCGATTCTGGAGCGCGGTGCCCTGCTTGAGGGTACGCTGCTAGAGAGCCTGCAGCCTGCGCTGCAATTCTCGGCCATCTCCGAGGTGCGCGGTGGCGTGGGTCTGTTGGCGGCCGTGGAGGTCGCGCCTCAGGTACGCTCCCAAGATTCCTCGGCGGTTGATCGATTGGCAGGCATCGTCCGTCGGAATGGACTCATCACTCGGGTGTTGGGTCAGGGCCTCGCCTTCTCACCGCCGCTGATCATTGAGCCGGGACAATTGGAGGAACTGGGTCAGATCGTCATGACCTCCCTTGCGGAGTGGGAGTCCTCGCTGTCCAGCTGAGCCGATGGTACCGGGTTGATTCTGCGCTGATATCGCGCGAGGAGCTGATATCGCGCGAGGAGCTGGTTTCGGGCTTGTCATGCTCGGTGATTCTCTCGTTCTGGGTCGGGAGTCGTCAACCCAGAAAGCCTCGGTCGACCGCGAT
>DAHXNM010000206.1 GCA_027365375.1 Ferrimicrobium sp.
TACGACCGCCGCACCCGCGCACTCCGAACCAAACATCGCGAGGAGCCCGAACGTATCGAGCGGCGACACTCCAGCCAACTGCGCCATCGCGATCAAGACCGGACCGTCGGGAAGAAGATTTGAGAAGAAGTCAAGCACCCGATCATCGCGCGCGCTCGTGGGTGAGCCAAGCGGCAGCGACACTGAGAGGACCCGGCTTCCCAAGCCCCAGCGCTCGAGACCTCTTGGTTCCCATTCGAAGGAGATTCGGTTGTTGGGTTCGGGCGTCAATGACATGACGGGCGTACCGTGCAGCCACGCGACGAGACGGTCAACCATTCGAAGACTCTTGGCGAACTATCACTTCATAGCCGAGCAGCCGCAGTAGGCGAAGAGCGTGATTCAGCGACGAGCCGAACTTTCCAGATTCGAGGAGCGAGAGGTACGGCTGGCTAACCCCTTCCCACTCAGCGGCCGTCATTTGACTGACCTTGCTCTGTGTTCTGAAGTATCGCAGGGCGGCTCCCAGATCCTCTTGCACCGAAACCTTGTACTCATTACTCTTGGCTATAACCATAGAGTTATTATAGCACAATATAAGTCTTTGGTTATGATGTGTGAATACTGGCCTTGGATCTGGCTTTGCCATTTGACCAGCATGTCGCTGGGACAGTCAGATGGATAGCCCTTTTAATTGGTCGAGCACTCTTGCAGCGGCAGTGTAGCGGTCAGCGATGCCGTTGCGGGCGAAGGTGCTAGGACTTATGTTCGAAATGTCGTATGTTGCATTTTGTGAATTCATTGCAAGCCCCAGCGGTATCCCGAATCCGATATGGATACCGCCTTCGAGCCCCTTGAGCAATTCGCGCAGTTCTGGTGGGGGAGGGAAGTACTCGGTTTCCTCGGTGACGCTTTCCTCCGTGATCCCGCCTGCGGGGGAAAGCTTGGCAATTACCTGCTCCACGAGGTATTCAGGAGCCGAGGCTCCTGCGGTTAGCCCGATGGTCCCTTCCAGGTCATCAGGGAGCGCACTGGGGTCGTCTATTCTGATGACTCTTCGACAACCCGCTGACTCTGCCACCCTTACAAGAGCAAGCGTGTTGGAGGAGTTGGGAGAGCCCATCACGATGACTGCGTCACATTTACTGACCAGTGCACGAAGGGCAGCCTGCCTGTTGGTGGTCGCAAAACACAGATCCGACCGGTCAGGCATCCACGCATCGGGGAAAATATCCATCGCATGATCGACTATCCCGCGCCACTCGTCGTGACTGAGGGTGGTCTGTGCGAGCAGGGCAACTGGCGTAGAAGTACCGATAATTGTTGCAACGTCATCGATGCCCTCAATCGAGGTTACGAGATGTACGGCATCTGGGGCTACAGCCATGGTCCCCACGGCCTCCTCGTGGCCAGCGTGGCCTACGTAGATTACCTGATAACCCTTGGATGAGCGAACTTTCACTTCATGATGCACTTTTGTAACCAGTGGACATACTGCGTCAATCACGATACGCAAGTGCTGTTTTGCCCGGTCGACTACTTCTGGCGCAGTGCCGTGTGCGGAGAGTACAAGCGGTGCACCTGGCGGCACCTTATCGACGTCGTCGACGAACACCACACCCAGTGACCGGAACCTCTCGACCACCTGCTTGTTGTGAACTATCTCGTGGTAGCAGTATACAGGTGGTTCGAATAGCTTGATCATCCAGGCCAGCGCCTTGATGGCTTTCTCCACTCCGGCACAGAATCCTCGCGGAGAAGCGAGTATGACACGATCCACATTCACTGCTTACCATGCTACAGCAGTAGTCGGATGACCGATGCTCAGGCCGTTGCCACTCATTGGCATATGGGGTTAGATTCAGAGCATGACATTACGGCTCTCTACTCGTCGAGATGCAAGACATTAGGACTCTCGTACTTACCGGGTCGATCGGGAACGGGCATCTCTCTGTGGCAGATGCGTACTACGATGCTCTGAGTAAGGCAGGGGTCGAGGTGCGTGT
>DAHXNM010000213.1 GCA_027365375.1 Ferrimicrobium sp.
TGATTTTCACGTCCAAACGACCGGGTCGAAGAATTGCTGGATCGATCAGGTCCTCACGATTCGATGCCCCTATCACAATCACATTTCGAAGCGTCTCAACGCCATCGATCTCCGCCAACAGCTGCGGTACCACCGTGGACTCCATGTCCGAACTGATTCCACTCCCTCGCGTCCGGAACAGCGAGTCCATTTCGTCGAAGAAGACGATGACCGGCATGCCCTCTTCCGCCTTCTCGCGGGCACGTTGGAAGATCAACCGGATTTGGCGTTCGGTCTCGCCCACGTATTTGTTCAATAGCTCGGGACCCTTGACATTGAGAAAGTAGCTCTTTACGCTCCGACCAGAGGTTTGCTCGATCTTCTTGGCCAGCGAATTGGCCACCGCCTTAGCGATCAACGTCTTACCACAGCCAGGAGGGCCATACAACAGAATACCCTTCGGGGCCGGGAGCCGATAGTTCGAAAACAGTTCGCGATAGAGAAACGGTAGCTCAACAGCGTCCTGAATCTCCTCAATTTGATGGTCGAGTCCACCGATATCGGAGTAGCTGATGTCAGGCACCTCCTCGAGGGCGAGCTCCTCCACCTCAGGCTTTGGTAGCAGTTCGAGCACCATCGACGATCGCGGATCTACCATCACGCTATCGCCAACTCGTACTCTTGTGTTGCGCAGAACCCCACTCAAGAGTGCCACACGCTCATCGTCACCGCGGCCAACGACGACGACCCGTTCCCCATCCTCCAAGACATCTTTGACCATAGCGACCTCGCCACTGCGGTCCGGATCACGAACACCAATCACAGCGAAGGACTCATTGAGGGTCACCTCCTGCCCATGTCGCAGGTCCGCTAGGACGATATCAGGGTGGACGGCCACCTTCATCTTGCGCCCCGATGAGATAATGTCCACCGTTTCATCATCATTGGTGCCGATGAACACCCCATAGGCAGCTGGCGGTTGGGTTAGCTTCTCCACCTCCTCGCGGAGATTGGCGATGTGTTCTCTCGCCTGCTGCAGGGTGAAAGTCAACTTCTCATTCTTGGCCTGCAGCTGCGCTAGTGCACCCGACACCTCAAGCAGCTTCTCCTCCAACGCGCGTTCCCGCGAAGGTGCATCATTGACCCGACGTCGTAGCTCCTGCACTTCAACCTGGAGCGCATCAACCGTCTGTCGCTCTTGTGCGGTCAACTGCTCATCATGGGAATCCTTGCGATCGACCATCATGCCTCCTTCCTTTCTTCACGCTACCCGAGTGATGGCGAAATTAGAACACCTCGCCGGCGACTAGACTTGTTTGAGTTCCTCATCGCAAGATAACCCGAGACATACCACGGTGCGCTGAGTCCCACGATAGTAATCAAAATGGAAAGGACCTCGATGAAAGTCTGGATTGACCAGGATCTTTGCACCGGTGATGGCCTCTGTGAAGAGATCTGTCCGCCGGTTTTCACCCTGCTCGATGACGGTTTGGCTTATGTGAAAGAAGGCCAAGAGGTCTTAAATAATCCTGGTGGGGCTGCCCAGATGGCGCCGGTGCCTGCTGATCTTGAGGATGCTGTCACGGAAGCAAGTGAGGAATGCCCGGGAGAGTGTATCTTCGTCGAAAACGACTGAGCTACTCATCACGATTCTCTTCTGCGGAGTTCGATCGCCCAGTCTTCAGTGCCGTGGCCTCCTTTAGGGTGCAAGCTTTAGGGTGCAAGACTACGGGGCGCCAACCACACTCTGCGAGCAATGCTGAGGCTGGTCAGGCTCGACGCGGTCGATGTGACGATCACTGCGTAGGCCATCATCCTTGCGGCGCGAGCCTACGACGAGTTGGGTGAGTGCAAACGCTCTTTGTTGATCGGGTGATTTAGTGAACCGGTGGCGTAGCCACGTGCTTTGGTCGGTCTCTGCGCAACACAAATCCATGACACACATCGAGGCCCGGCATCCTCTGAAATCACACGAACCTGAGACCACTGTATGTACGCCAAGCCCGGCTCGGCACGGACCAACGTCTTATGGCTCCATGACGGTCCCAAACGACGAGGCTCGCCTCAAACGGCAGCCCCCTACTAGCACGCTATGGCGCCAATAAGAGCCAGTTCATAGCGGACCTACAGCTCTTTCCTGCGAAGGCGATTCCGCCACGCATGGGTCTTCAGCTGGACCTTCGCTAGCTCGGTACTTCGCAGCGAGTGGCTGGGTGGTTTTGGCACTAATGATGAAACCGGTATGCCCCACCATCTTTTGCTCTGGTCGTACTACATCGCCGTTGACGACCCAACTCCGTTCAAGAATCTCCTTGACCGAGTCGACGATCAGTGCGTTGGAACGCACCGCTCGTACTACCTCTTGCACCTGATTGATATTCGTGACGTAGATGACGACCCTGCCATCATTGCTCAGCAACGGACGCACCCGAGGAATCACTGTCCATGGATCGAGAAGGTCGAGTACCACGCGGTCAAAGACACCGTCTAACGCCACCTCGAGCACATCGCCATGCACCACCGTAAGGTTCGTACTGAGTTCTGGTGGGAGGAAGCTTTCCACATTTTTACGCCCACGGTTGGCGAAGTCCTCTCGTTTCTCAACCGTCACTACCCTGGCCCCATAGCGCAGCAGCCCCATCGTCAATGCCCCAGATCCAAACCCTGCCTCGAGTATGCGTAGACCCGGCTGCAGTGACAGCTCGCCAAGCATGGC
>DAHXNM010000222.1 GCA_027365375.1 Ferrimicrobium sp.
ATCGCTCACCAACTGAATCGAACGATCAGCCTGACCGAGTGCAGTCTCTAGGAGTTGTATGTGTTCATTTGGCTCAAGGCTGTCACCAAACTCGTTGAGAGTGGTTATAGCGGTCTTTATGCCGGCCAGAGGAGTTAGGAGATCATGGGATACAGTGCGCAGCAGGGACGCGCGCCAGCTATCGATCTCATGTAAGGTGTCGAGTTTCAGACGGGTATCGTGCAGTTGAGTTCGCTCGAGGGCGGCCGATATCTGGCTAGCTACGACGTTCAGAGCCTGAACAAGGACATCAGGCAACTCGTCATTCCAGATGACAAGAAAACCAAAGTTGTCGCTCAGGGTAGAGAGGGCGAATGATCGAACCCTGAGTGTTTCGATCGTGATTGCTCCACTACGAGCCATGCCGTTCGAACCGATGAACGTCTTGGCGACAGTGTCAGCAAACTCCTGATCACCGGCGATATTAGTTGGTTGGAGCACGTTTCCTTCTGCACGGAGCGCCATCGCTCCTCGTAGGTCAAGCAGGTTAACGGTTCGCTCGGTTGCAGTACGCCAGACCTGTTCTACCGAGTGTTCGCTAATCAAGGTGGCAGGGAGGATCGCGAGTCTCTCGAGAATGCGTGCCTGATAGAGCGCGCGTTCGCGTTGGATTAGAAACCTTAGATTGATGATGACCGCGACAATGCCGACGAGCACATAGACACCGAGAGGGATCCAATTGGCTGCCGTTCCCACCGCCAAGGTGCCGTAAGGGGGAATGAAAAATAGATCATAGGCACCAAATCCGGCGATTATGGAGACAACGCCGGCCAAGAGACCGCCAATTGCAATGCTCACAACCAAGGGAACGACGAGAATGAGCGCTATAGAGGCGGCTGGAATCTGGCTTCGAAATGGAATGAAGAGTGCAGAAAATAACCCAATCATCACGACACCCAGGCCGACTCCAAGCAGAGCTGACCGGTCGTAAGCGGTTAACGATTTACGAATCATGCTTGCCCACTGTCCCCTAGTATAGAGATGAGTACCCCAAATGGTGGGTGACTGGGAGGGGTGAGTCGGGCGTGGAGTCTTCCTTGACCAATGAAGTCGAGGCCGCTGGACGTTTTCGCATCTACCTCGGGGCGATGGCGGGAGTGGGAAAGACCTGTGCCATGCTCGATGAAGGTTGGCGCAGACTTCAACGTGGTGCCGATGTGGTTATTGGGTTGGTAGAGACCCATGGCCGAAGTCATACCCAGGAGTTGATTCGCGACATCCCTGTGATCCCACAAAGAGTGGTGACTTACCAAGGGCGTGAATTTACCGAAATGGACACGGGAGCCGTCCTGGCTCGCAACCCTGAGGTGGTACTGGTGGATGAACTCGCTCACACCAACGTTCCAGGATCCGGAGTTCATGGCAAGCGATACGAAGACGTACTTGATCTCTTGAATGCAGGTATCGATGTGATTGCAACGCTGAATGTGCAACACATCGAGAGCATCGCGGGCGCGGTTGAGGAGATGCTCGGGGTTCGAATTGCCGAACGGGTGCCAGATTGGGTGGTTCGCCAGGCCGATCAGATCGAGCTGATTGACTCCTCCCCTCAGCAGCTGAGGCGTCGTATGCTCCATGGGAATATATATCCTCAGGCCAAGATCCAGTCGGCGCTCGATAATTTCTTCACCACCCAGAATCTGACCGCGCTCAGAGAGCTTGCTCTGCGTTATGTAGCTGACGAGGCTGACGAGGACCTTCTCTCTTCGTTCGCCAACAGACATGGCAGGAGAGTTTTCGAGACAAGAGAGCGCTACTTGGTCGGACTTAGTCTCTCGCCGGAGACGCCGCGGGTTTTGCGAAGGGCGGCAAGGATGGCGGCTCGCTCGAAAGCTGATTTGCGTTCTCTGTTGATCATGCCAGACAGTGACATATCGGAACAGGCTGGTCGCGAGATAGAAGAGCTGAAAAAGCTGAGCCATGATCTCGGGGTAGTTTTCCTCGAGAAGTCCGGTAGCAAGATCGCCGACATTATGGTCGAGACCGCCTTCGAACATCAAATCACCCAGATCGTCATCGGTGCCTCTAAGCGTTCTAGGAAAGACGAACTCTTGAAGGGGTCGATCGTCAATCAGGTGCTTCGTAAGGTTGGTCCTATGGGTATAGATGTCCATGTGATCGGGATCCGCGACTACGACCCAGGCATGGCCGATGTTGAAGACGTATAACACAAGAGATAGTGGCGGACGGTTTTCTGGATAGGGGCCATAGGTAGCACGAGGCTCTCTATGACCCCTAGGGTCACCGATGCTCGATAGCCGCGAGGGCGCGATTGAGGCTTAATACATTGACGTAGCTATCGCCAAAGATGCCATACTGTGGGCCAACCGTCTGCGATTTGATCAGCTGGAGCAAACGCTGTGAGGAGATGCCGGTCGATCGGTGAATCATCGGAATCTGAACGATGACGCTCTGCTGTGATATATCGGGATCGACTTGGCTGCCTGAGGTGGTGACCAGTTCTTGGGTCGGCTTGACTCCTTGTGCATGCCAGAAGGCGATGAGCGCCTTAGTGTTTTGTAGCAGTTGTTTTGATCGTGGTCCAAGGTTGGTGCCGCCGGTCGCGGTGTCGTTATCAGCATCGGGACGGCCGTGGAACCAGTGTGTCCCAGTCCAGTGTTGGCCAATCTCGGTGGAACCGTATTGGGTAAGAGATCCCTTCGCCTGGGATGGGAAGATCACGTTGGCTAGTCCGGTCTCGACGAGTGGGTATGCAAGCCCGATGAAAATAGCAAAGAAGATGACAAGAATGATCGAGCGGCGGATCTGAGTAAGCATTAGTACAACCTCGTTACAGTCAGGATGATATCGATCAGTTTGATTCCGATGAAGGGCAGGATTACGCCGCCAACTCCGTAGATGAACACGTTTCTTCGTATGATCTCACCAGCGGCAGCAGGTCTAAACTTTACGCCTCTCAATGCCAACGGGATAAGAACGATGATGATTAGGGCGTTGAAGATCACAGCAGAGAGGATCGCGGTGATCGGGGAGTGGAGCTGCATGATGTTGAGCACCTTCAGCTGTGGGTAGGCGGCAAGGAAGAGCGCTGGGATAATCGCGAAGTACTTCGCGATGTCGTTGGCGATAGAGAAGGTAGTGAGCGCTCCCCGGGTTATGAGGAGCTGTTTGCCAACCTCGACTATCTCGATCAACTTGGTCGGACTTGAGTCAAGGTCGACCATGTTGCCGGCCTCCTTGGCAGCGACCGTTCCTGAGTTCATCGCGACACCGACATCTGCTTGTGCGAGTGCCGGAGCGTCATTGGTACCGTCTCCGGTCATCGCGACTAGCTTGCCACCCTCCTGCTCCTCCTTGATGAGTTCAAGTTTGCGCTCAGGAGTCGCCTCAGCTAGGTAATCATCGACGCCAGCTTCGGAGGCGATCGCGGCCGCGGTTAGTGGATTGTCTCCGGTAATCATGACCGTGCGGATGCCCATTTTGCGCAGCTCTGCGAAGCGCTCCTTGATACCGGGCTTTACGACGTCTTTGAGTTCGACGACACCTAGCACCTTTTTATTTTGGGCGACCACGAGTGGCGTGGAGCCAGCGTTGGCAATCTCCTTGGTGAGATCGTCAACCTCAGAAGGAACCTCTCCGCCTTGGTCAAGCACCCATCTCTTTACGGATTCGGTTGCCCCTTTACGAATCTGAATGTCATTGATGTTTACGCCTGACATTCTGGTAGTGGCAGAGAAGGGGACGAACTCGTAGTCGGTGGTTGCCTCGTTGTCGCGGATCCCGTACTCGTTCTTCGCGAGTACGACGATCGAACGACCCTCTGGGGTCTCATCGGCGAGCGACGCGAGCCGAGCGACGCGAGCCATCTCATCATTGGGGGTTCCACCCACTCCTACAAAGCGAGACGCCATTCTATTCCCGAAGGTGATGGTCCCGGTCTTGTCAAGCAGCAGCGTAGAAACATCGCCAGCAGCTTCTACCGCGCGACCTGACATCGCCAAAACATTTTTTTGCACCATTCGATCCATTCCAGCGATACCGATCGCCGAGAGTAGGGCGCCGATGGTGGTAGGAATGAGGCAGACAAGGAGGGCTACCAGGGTGACTATTGCTATTCCTGTATGCGAGAAGTGGGCAAAGTACTCAAGACTTACTACGACGGGAACGAAAATCACCGTCAGCGCTATGAGCAGAATGGTGAGCGCTATCTCGTTTGGTGTCCTCTGGCGGTTTGCGCCCTCTACCAGCGAGATCATGCGATCTAGGAACGAGTTTCCAGGCGTGGCCGTGATTTTGACAACTATCCGGTCGGAGAGTACTTGGGTGCCTCCTGTCACCGATGATCGATCGCCGCCGGCCTCTCTAATGACCGGAGCTGATTCGCCAGTGATGGCGGATTCGTCGACAGATGCGACACCCTCTACAATCTCTCCATCCGAGGGGATGATATCACTCGCTTCGCAGACTACGAGATCGCCGGTCTTGAGTTGATTTGCCGGCACCAGCTCCTCTGATCCATCCGAAGTGAGTCGACGCGCCTCGGTCTCGGTGCGTGTTCTTCGCAAGGTGTCGGCCTGTGCCTTACCACGACCCTCGGCCATTGCTTCGGCGAAGTTGGCGAACAGCACTGTAAAGGCGAGTACCACCGTGACTATCCATGAGAACAATGAGGTATGAATGATCGAGGCGATCAAGGTTACTATGGTCCCAAGATAGACCACAAACATGACTGGATTGCGAACCTGAACCCGGGGGTCTAGTTTCACGAACGACGATTTGATAGCTGCGGTGAAGATGTCGCGGTCAAAGAGAGACTTCGACCCCGCTACTCCTTTAGTTCGAACGCCAGCGGTCATCTAAAAGAACCTCCCATGTATGACGGCTTCCGCGATGGGCCCAAGAGCCACCGCAGGAAAGAAATTAAGAGCACCTACAAGCAAGATGATTCCAACTAACAATCCGGTGAACATAGGTGTCGCGGTCAAGAAGGTTCCAGCTGACACCGGCACCTCCTCCTTGGCCGCTAGCGATCCAGCCAGAGCCATGACCGGCACGATGACACCAAATCTCCCAATGAGCATGGCGATCGCCCCAGCAATGTTGTAGTAGGCCGTGTTGGTTCCGAGGCCAGCAAAAGCTGAGCCGTTGTTGTTCGCCTGCGAGGTAAAGGCGTAGAGGATCTCGGAGAATCCATGGGGTCCATGGTTCAAAATGGCGGCTTGCTCACCAGGAAGAGCGACTGTAATTGCCGTGATGACCAGCACCGTGATAGGCATCACCAGGACACCAACGGATGCCCAGATGATCTCAGTTTTTTGGATTTTCTTGCGTACGTATTCAGGTGTCCTCCCGACCATAAGGCCAGCAATGAATACGGTTAAGATGGCGAAGATCAAGATCGTGTACATCCCACTTCCCACGCCGCCTGGGGATACCTCGCCATACATCATGCCTGCCAACATTCCGAGCCCACCGATCGGGGTATAGGAGTCGGCGGAGGAGTCGACCGAACCGGTAGATGTCTGGGTAGAGGTTACGTTAAATAGCACCGAATTATCGACGCCAAACCGCGACTCTTTGCCAACCATGTTTCCGTGGGTGCTGGTGATCCCGGCGGCTCGAACGGCCGGGTTGACTCCCTTTTCGGCGGCGAGCGTGAAGGCAAAGGTGCCGGCAAACAGGATGATCATCGCCATGAGCACCGCCACCCCTTCGCGGATGTTGCCAACCATTTTTCCGAAGGTGTAGGTAAGAGCTACCGGAATGCTGAGAATAAGTACGATCTCTAGGAAGTTGGTGAAGGCGGTAGGACTCTCAAAGGGGTGAGCTGAGTTGGCGTTGAAGAAGCCACCACCGTTGGTGCCAAGTTGCTTGATCACCTCCTGCGAAGCGACCGGTCCTCGAAGAATGGTCTGGTGTACACCATTTAGGACGTTGTGGATATGCGCTGGGCCGAGCAGGGTCTGTGGGGCACCTTGCCATACAAAGACGAGTGTCATGACGATGGAGATCGGGAGGAGGACGTAGAAGACGCCGCGGAATAGGTCGACCCAGAAGTTGCCGAGAGTACCGGAGCGTTTGCGAGCAAAGCCGCGGATGATCGCAATCGCTACAGCAATCCCAACGGCAGCAGAGACGAAGTTTTGGGTGGCGAGCGCCACCATCTGCGAGAGATACGACATTGTCGTTCCACCGGAGTAGTTTTGCCAGTTGGTGTTGGTGAGGAATGAAACTGCAGTGTTAAAGGCGAGTGCTGGTGTGACGTCGCTGAGATGTTCGGGATTTAAAGGTAAGTGCCCCTGTAAAACCAGCAATAGATACGTGAACACAAGTGTGACAAGAGAGAATACGAGCAAGGACCGAAGATACCGACGCCAACTTTGCTCAGATCCCGGCTTTATGCCGAGGAGTCGCAACAAAGGCAACTC
>DAHXNM010000248.1 GCA_027365375.1 Ferrimicrobium sp.
ACATCCGCACTCGGATCCATAGCGGTCGAAGTTTGAGCAAGGAGTGTCTCGGTGGTCGGAACATCAGCAACCCGAACCAACGACAGTAACCCACCTATTTCGTCAGTAATTTTCTGTCTGACAGCTCTATCACGGGCGACAATATTTGCCAACTGCTCCTGACGGCGATTGAACTCCGCCTCGAGCTGGGTTAGCTCCTGCAACAAGTTCTTTCGTCGATCCTCCTCGATGAGTCGGGAGGTGGTTCGAGCCTCACCAAGGATACGTTCGGCCTGTCGCTGTGCCTCAGCTCGAATCTCACGAGCCTCGCTATCGGCCTCACCACGGAGTTGATCCGCGGCTTTTTGCGCCACGATCAACGTTCGTTGTATCACATCATCGCCAAAATCGTTGGAACCCGCCGCCGCTACTACCGGAGGGTTTGCCTTCAGCCGGGCTAGCTCCTCACGTGCCTGTGTCAACTGCGTCTCGAGAACCTCAACACCCTTTGCCACTTGCTCGAGGAACTCATCAACATCCTCCTGGTGATAGCCCCTCATTCGCTCGCGGAACTCAACCTCGCGAATTTTTTGAGCGTCGACTGTGTTTTCTTCCACGGCGTCCCTCCCTTATGAGAGCGCATACCACGCTCCACTATTGGAATCTCTTAGCATCAGATGTCACGAAACCAGCGCCTGATCTAGATCCGGCTTACTATCGGAATGAGAATCAACTCGATCACCAATATAACTATCAGTGGGGCAAAGTCGAAACGGATCGAACCTCCACCGATCGATGGTATCAGCCTACGAATTGGATTTAGAACAGGCTCCGACAGCCGAGTCAGAAGAAACCTGAAACGATCCATAGGTCCGCCAGGATTGGTAACCGGGAACCAGGTCATCACCACATAGAGCACAATAACTATTACATAGAGCTCTAGCAGTTCGACGATGATTCCATTAAGACCCATGCAGGCCGACTCCCTTCGCTACCGTACGCTGGCGCATACGGAACATCTCCTCGTCCGCTACTTCAACTCGAGCTGGCGAGAGGAGATAGACACTCGTACTTATCTCCTTCACCTTACCACCTAGTGCGTAGGTAAGGCCTGAAGAGAAATCGATGATTCGGCGTCGCAAGTCGCGGTCGACACCTTCGAGGTTGATAATAACGGGCTGATCGGATTTCATACGATCACCGATCTCCTGCACGTCCGCGTACTTAGTAGGCAACACAAGGTGGATCTTAGCTCGCTCTGGCTGTGGATTGAAAGGACGAAGGACAGCGGCACGATGCTCCTGAGGATCCTCTCGCAGCTGCTCGGCAACGCTGGATCCTCCTCCTGAAACCACCTGGACACGCGGTGACTGCTCACGTCGCTCATAGGACGGTGGAGCCGGCGCCTCGAGATCGGTGACCTCTCCATCCATCTCATCGTCCTCAGTAATCCCTAGCCATGCAAGTGCCCGCTTCAATCCCGGCATTCGTCCTCCTACCCCACTCGTTAACGCTCTATCGTAGCACGTTATTGACCACGTGCACCGAATAAAACACTACCCAACCGCACCATAGTAGCACCCTGAGCGACCGCCACCTGGTAATCGGCCGACATTCCCATAGAATATTCCCGAATTCCCAAAGTCGTTCCAAGGGCAAAGACCGTCTCGAAGTAATCTCGAGTGCTCTCGATCGACCCAGGCATGGCCATGCCCATTAAACCGACCACGTTCAGACCCAGCTCTCGACCGAGGGTGAGCAGACCTGCAACCTCATTCACTACGACACCGTTACGCCCCTCCGGATGTCCGGGTGGAGCCACCTGGATTAGCACCTCACCACCATAACCGAACTCGGCCATCATCTCGAGCTCTTTTGGTCTAGACACAGTCTCGATGACTGCCGCGTGTTCGCATATTGACCTAAGCCTGCGACTCTGGATCGTCCCTAAGTAGTGCCAACGAACCTGGAGTCCAAGATGGTCAGCCTGGACGGCCTTGTCGACTAGCTCGTCTGCATAGTTCTCACCGATATCGACCAAACCAGCCTCTGTCGCAGCGACTACCGCCTCGACGGGGTGCGTTTTTGTCACCGCGACGATGCGTGTAGAGTCCGAACCACCACTCTTGCGTATCTCAGCCCGCACATGGTCAAGACGTGCCTTGAGGTCGTCGTAGGGCGGCATCAGAAGCCGCCTGCACCCACAAGCGTCATCTGGCGCTTGCTGGTACCATCCCGGCGATATGAATAGTAAGCGTCATTGCAGAAGGTGCACTGTCCAACCGAGATAACGTTGTGCACTCGCTGGCGTGCGAGCACCCCTGATAGTGCGGATTCGAGCGAGAGATTATCGCCAACGAAGCTCTCATCGCCGAAGTGTCGAGCTACTACATATCGTTCAGGGCCGAGAAATTGATAGCAGCAGGATCTAATATGTGGACCGATAACAGCCACGAGGCCATCACCACCGAGGCGTGCAAGCCCAGCATCTACTACTCCGGCCGCGAGTCCTCTCCAGCCTACGTGTAGGGCAACTGCATCGCCGTTACGATTGGCGACGACTAAGGGGAGACAATCGGCCGTAGCGATGCTAGCGATCGCCGAACGTCCAGCAGGCAGGTAAATACCATCGGCCTCCACGGGCCCAGACCCAGACACACCCTCGTCAATAGATATAACGGTTGCACTGTGAACCTGTTTGACCGCAACCACGGATTCCCCGCTTTTGACGATCTCTGCCGCCTGCGACGTCTCATCCAACCGATCGGTGAAGACCACCCTCACGCCACTATCACGGAGCGAGAGCGCGATCATCAGCGGAGGAAGAAGGGTACGTCGCCATCATCGGGATCTTCAGGATCCGGGTCGACTTCAGCGACCCTGGGCTCTGACGGCACGGTTGGAACACCAAAATCGAGGTCATCATTAGCCGGTGGCTGGGCAACCGGAGGCGTGACCCTGAGGTTGGGGGATCCCTCTCCCCAAACGTCAAAGCCCGCCGCAATGACAGTTACCTTGACCTCATCCTCCATAGCCTCGTCAATGACGCTTCCGACAATAATGAGCGCATCGCTCGAAGCAGCATTTTGAATTATATTTGCCGCCTCGTTGAGTTCGAAGATACCAAGATCGGTGCCACCAGCAACGTTGAGCAGGATCCCCTGAGCTCCATCAATAGAGGTCTCAAACAGTGGTGAGGTGATAGCATTCCGAGCCGCAGTGGTCGCTCGGTTCTCGCCACTAGCAATCCCGATGCCCATGATGGCAGTCCCCGCCGAGGCCATGATCGCTCGCACGTCCGCGAAGTCTGTGTTGATGACACCTGGCGTGGTTATGAGATCAGTGATTCCCTTCACGCCAGAGAGCAAAATATCATCGGCCATACGAAAAGCGGCAATCATAGACGTCTTCTCGTTGGCGATTGTGAGCAGCCGATCATTTGGAATGACGATCAGGGTGTCGACATGTTCGCGCAACCGCTCAATACCCTCATCTGCTTGTGTCGCGCGACGCTTTCCTTCAAATCCAAATGGGCGAGTGACCACACCAATGGTAAGGGCACCGATTCCTCT
>DAHXNM010000252.1 GCA_027365375.1 Ferrimicrobium sp.
ATGACTGTAAAGGGCTCTGCCAATACTGTGGCGCCGACCTCAACGATGGCCCCTGTGGTTGTGAGGGTGATACCGGCGACCCGAGGTGGGCGGCTCTAGATCAGCTCTAGTAGATCCGCTGTCGGTCTAGGTGGATCTAGACCTGGCTGGACTATCGTCGGACCGCTGCAGGCGGACTCGGTTCTTTGCGTGAGCGATTAGAGTTACTTGGTCAATTTGAATTCTTGACGACCCAACCGAGGCCCTAGGTACGCGTTGGGTACTGTGTTTTGATAGAGGAGTGAGTAGTCATGGCGGTTCCTAAGCGATCTACGTCGAAGGCAAAGACGAGGAGTCGGAGAGCTTCCTCTTGGAAGTTGATGGCGCCAGCCTCAAGCCTTTGCCCGACCTGCTCGAGTCCCAAGCGTCCTCACTACGTATGCCCAAGCTGTGGCTACTACAAGGGTCGCCAGGCGCTAGAGGTGGAAGCGTAACAACGTGAACCCAGTTGCCGTCGACCTCATGGGAGGTGATAGCGGCCCAGCGGTGATCGTCGAAGGCGTCCTCGCCGCGCTCGAGGATATGGGTGGAGAGATCGTCGTTGTCGGCAACGAGGAGGCTGTCCATCCGCTAGTTGGAGATAGTCGGGTCCGTATCGTGCATGCGAGTGAGGAGATCCTCATGAGCGACGATCCTGCTAGTGCGCCGCGTCGTAAGCGTGACGCCTCCATGGTCGTAGGGGCAACCCTACTCAAAGCACAAGAGGTGAGTGCCTTCATAACCTTTGGGAACTCTGGGGCGGCGATGGCGACAGCGCTGGTCAAGGTGGGGCGAATCCGTGGGGTGGCTCGTCCAGCTATCACCATCGAACTACCGGTTCCAGGCACGACATCAACGGTTCTGCTCGACGCTGGAGCCAACACCGAGGTGATGGCTCAATGGTTACACCAGTTCGCGGTGATGGGCTCGGTCTACTGTTCAGCGCGACTTGGGATCGATCGACCACGAGTTGGTCTGCTCTCGATTGGAGAGGAGGCCGGTAAGGGTAATGCCTTGGTCAAGGAGACCTATCCGCTCCTAGCCGACGAGCCCTCAATCAATTTCCTAGGCAACGTCGAGGGTCGAGACATCATGAGTGATCGTGTTGATGTTGTCGTCACCGATGGCTTTACAGGCAATGTGGTTCTCAAATCGCTCGAGGGGGCTGCGCATCTGTTTGCGCACGCGGTTCTTGCTGCGCTCTCTGAGGGCGATGATGGAGTCCTCGATGCCGCGCTACCCAAGCTGTTGCCGTTGTGGAATCAGATGACACCCGATGATACCGGTGCCGCCGCACTACTCGGCGTGAACGGGTTATTCTTGATCGGGCACGGTGCTTCGAATGCCCGAGCTGTCTCGAGTGCAGTTCGCAACGCACGTCAGCTCGCTGACGCCGGTGTAGTCCAGACTATTAGACGACTAGAGGGGAGTGCAGGTGAGTAACCCGCCATCACGAGAACAGATTTTTCAGGTTATCCGACATCAATTGGCGGAGATCCTCGAGATCAGCGAGGATCGGATTCATGAGGGCTCATCGTTCGTTGATGATCTCGATGCCGATTCCTTGGCTCTGATTGAGTTGGTCGAGGCGATCGAGGGTGAGTTCTCCAAAGACGAGCACCAATTTCGTATAGAGGACGATGACCTAGAGGATCTTCGCACGATGCGCGATGCAGTCGACTACGTCGCCTCGGTACTCGGGGTCAGCCAGTAACGTTGGCCAGCCGGCACCTCTCGGGTCCCGAACCAGGGATTCTTGCGCTCCTGCCCTCTGGCTTTGTCGATCACGCTCTCTTTGCTCAGGCGATGACACACCGGTCTGGGGCAGACGAGCCACTTGCCTCAAACGAACGCCTAGAGCTCCTTGGTGATGCAGTCGTTGAGCTCGTTGTTACCGATCGATTGTTCCATCAATTCCCACGTGCTACCGAAGGTAGGCTCACAAAGCTGCGTGCTGCATTGGTGAGTCGAGCCGTGCTTGCAGAACGTGCCAATGCTCTTGGTCTAGGCGAACTCTTGGTCGTGGGTCAGGCCGATGCCAGGAGCGCGAATGCACTATCGAACGCACTCGAAGCTCTTATCGGTGCGGTCTATGAGGTTAATGGACTCGATGGCGCACGCCGGTTTGTCGAACACCTACTCGATCCGTTGTTGGCAGAGCTGACCGACGATCTCATCCTTGGAGACTTCAAATCTCACCTACACGAGGTGCTGGCTCATCTTCGACGAGGTGCGCCGATCTACGATGTCAGCTGGACGGGCCCAGACCATGCGCGAGTTTTTCAGGTTCGTCTTCATGTAGTGGGGCTACCTATCGTGGAGGGTGTCGGTCACTCCCGAAAAGTGGCTGAGCAGGCCGCCAGCCGGGAGGCTCTTCGTGAACTCGCCGCCCTCGGAGATGAGCTTGCTCCAGAGTTTGAGGTCACTGTAGCCGATGAGGGGGGCGGCTTTCCAGGCGGGTCTGGGTTCCGACCAACTTGTGCCTGAACTGCCAGAAGTAGAGACGATTCGACGGCAACTCGAGGCCAAGATCGTAGGTGACAGCGTTGAGTCTGTGGCGCTTCTCGGCTCTCGCGTGCTCCGCCGTGGTAGCACCGATGGCCTCCGAGATTGGATTCCCCAAAAGGTAGTTGGCGTTGACAGGGTTGGGAAGTTTCTCGCCATTCGGATGCTGAATGGTTCGGCACTAGTGATGCATCTAGGGATGTCTGGGCATCTGCGGCTCTCGATCGGAGAGGAGCGGGCTGTACATACGCAGTGTTCGCTGACGCTTGCTAGTGGGCAGGTACTCGATTTCGTCGACCCACGAACCTTTGGGGAGCTGATCTATGTCGCTGCATGGTCCGAAGATCCCCCATACACCGACGTACTCTCTCACATAGGAGTCGATCTGCTCATGGACGCCGCTACGGTGGTAAACAGGGTTGGTGCCCGTTTTAGCCAAGCGCGGCGTTCGGTGAAGGCCTTTATCATGGATCAGAGGATGATGGCTGGGTTGGGGAATATGTACGCAGATGAGGCACTCTACCGAGCAGGTATCCACCCGGAGGAGCCTTGTGCCAGGCTCGGCAACGAAGGTCTACGATCGCTGGTTGCTAGCATACATCGGGTACTCGACGAGGCGATAGCTTTTGGTGGCTCGACGTTCGAAGACCGCGGATATCGAAATCTCGAGGGCGAGGGTGGTTACTACCCCTACCTCTTGGTATATCGAAGACAGCTTCGACGTTGTCTGCTCTGCTACTCGGTGATTGAGCGGGTACGGTATCAAGGTCGGTATTCGCATTTTTGCCCTCAGTGCCAGCGGAGGTTGTCATGAAGCTACAGCGACTGAAGATGATGGGTTTCAAGTCCTTCGCCGATGCTGTGACGATCGAGTTCAACGCCGGCATTACGGCGATCGTCGGACCCAACGGCTCTGGTAAATCAAACGTGGTCGACGCCTTGGCCTGGGTACTCGGTGCCCAGAGTCCTAGACTCATGCGACTCGCGAAGATGGAGGAGCTGATCTACGCTGGTGGCGATGGTCGCCAACCCTTGGGTCGTGCTGAGGTGACTATAGAGTTCGACAACGCCGACCAGCAGGTGGCGCTTCCGATGGCAGAGATTGCGATGAGCCGGGCTATGACTCGAAATGGTGATGCCCTCTATCGACTGAACGGGGCTCAATGTCGGCTGGTTGACTTAGTCGATACGCTGAGTGAGGCGAATCTCGGCAAGACCCAGCACGTCATTATTTCGCAAGGCGAGATAGAGTCGCTCGCAAACGCCAAGGGTGATGAGATCCGAGGTGTGCTCGAGGATGCTGCGCAGGTATCGGTGCTCCGGCGACGGCTGAATCAGGCTGAGCGCCATGTCGAGAGCGTGACGCAGAGTTTGGGTGAGGTGGCTGTCAAGGAGCGAGAGCTACGACGACGAATCAAGCCGTTGAGAGCTCAGGTGTCGCTCTATGAGCAGCGCGCGGAGCTCACCCGAAGGCGAGACGCGGTCGCGCTCTGGGTACTTCGGCGCAGGCTAGAGGGGTACGGCGAGCAGGCGCAGCAGGCTGCGGAGACCCTGCAGGTTATCACCGCGCGACTAGGCGAACTCCAGGAGCATCAAGAAGAGGTTGAGCGGCGCTCATCAACGCTGGAGCCGTTGCTCGTCCGACTTCGATCATCGCGGCAAGAGATCGCAGATCTTCGTGGCGAGGTATTGGCGGCGATGACCCCTCTCAATGAGCTTGAGGCGAAGATCGCTCGAACCGACGCTGAACTAGCTATGGTCACCGACGAGCTTGACCGGGTGATGGAGTCGCGGCGTGGTGTGAGTGCGCGCATCGATGAACTCGAACGAGAGGGCGAGGAGCTCGCCAGCAAGAGGGCGGAGTTAAGCGCCGAGCGTCGTCGCTTCGATGAGAGAGCACCTGTTAGACCAGTTGAGCTCGAGACGTTGGTGGCCGAGTTGAGAGGACAGCGATCACATCTGCTTGCTGAGCAACGTCGTCAACGTATGGAACGTGAACGCCGCGATAGCGAGGAGCACTCCCGACAACAACGTAGGCTGCGGGCCGAGACTCGCAACGCCGAGGTCAAGGAAGAACTCGTAGTGCGCGAGCGAGAGCTCGCCGAGGTTGAGGCCCAGCGTGGTGAGCTGGCATTGACGCTTGAGCAACAGCGGCTCGAACTCGAGAGTGTGCAGGCGGAGGTGGCCGATTATGCCGGTCGAGAGCGCGAGCTGCAGGGGCAGTTGCGCGTGCTCGGTAGCCAGGTGAACTCTCTTGCCAAGCTCGCTGGTGCAGACGCGGCAACCTCCCTCGGCCAGACGCTCATGCCGCGTGCAGGGCTTGCCCAGGCGGTCGCCGCCGTTCTAGGAGAGTTGAGCGAGGCTCACGTATATGACAGCGTCGACGAGCTACTCGCCGCACTCGATGCCGAGCCTGTGGAGTCGTTCGTTGGCTATGTTCCATCCAAAGAGGGGAGCGGTGATGCATCTACGTTCTTCGAGGAGGCACCGCAGTGGTTGAGCCCCCATTTTGAAGGGGTTCGCCTTGTTGATAGCGTCCTTGACTCTCTTCGTCAAGGTGACAGCGCCGGTATCTTGGTCGATCGGAGCGGGACCGTGTTTCGTGCAGGGCTGCTGCGAGTAGGTGCCTCGCAGCGAGCGGTTGCCCAGCTTCAACTCGCGACTCATCAAAGAGTGTTGGCAGAGCTAACTCGTGAGCACGATGAGGTCGCCAAACACCTCGCCGAGCTGCGCCCGAAGGCGTCAAGCTCGCGTGAGGCACTCAACTCGGCT
Organism: Ferrimicrobium sp.; assembly: GCA_027365375.1. Classification (GTDB taxonomy): domain Bacteria; phylum Actinomycetota; class Acidimicrobiia; order Acidimicrobiales; family Acidimicrobiaceae; genus Ferrimicrobium. The sequence goes on from DAHXNM010000252.1 coordinate 5,296, forward strand.
GAGGCGGAGCTCAAGACTTTGACACGTCGTGGCGAGCAGATCTCGAGCCGTCTAGCGAGCTTGCACTCGGAGTCAGGGACGCTCGCAGTTGAATTGGAGTTTTTACAGACGCCTGTCGAAGACGCCGAGGAGGTGGCGAGCTCTGTTGATACCGAGATCACCGCCATCGATCATCAGCTAGAGGAGGTGAGCACTCAACTCGATGAGCGCCGTCTTCTGATTCAGGAGTACGAGCGCGAGCGTGGTGAGTTGGAACGCAGCGACGTTAGCATCAGGTTGAAGGCGGCCGATCTTGCGGCGCAGCTCAAGGCTGCGAGTGATCGACTGGCAGAGCTCGATGCACGAGCGAGTGTCTTAGGACAACGTGCGGCGGGTGGTGACCATCATCATGTCATTGGGCTGGCTGAGGTGCGTGGCTTGCTGGCTCGTCTGCGTTCGTTAGCCGAGCAGTTGAGCCAACAGGCGAACCTGTTGCTCCCACTCGAGGATCGAGTTGTCAAGGCGCGCGCAGAGGAGGAGAGGGAACAGGAGCTAGCCGAGCAGCGACGAGCGGCGAGAGCGCTTGAACTTGAGACCTTGGCCAGTCAACGCTTGGATGCCGCTACCGAGGAGAGTCGGCTGCGAAGCCGTCTTCTCACCGAGGAGGAGGCGGCGGTGCGTGCCACCGGGTTGCCGATCGCCCATATTCGCCAAGCGGTGTTGCCCGATGGTATCGCTCCTACAGCCGCTGAGCCGTTGTTGGCAGAACTCGAGGATCAGATCGTCCAGGTGGGTCAGGTGAACCCGTTGGCGGCGCTAGAGCTCGGAGAACTCGAGGAGGAGCTCGAACGCTTTCGTGTCGAGACCGCTGACGTGCGCGATGCTCACCAACAGGCAGAGAAGGCGTTTGTACTGATCGAGAGCGAGATGGCCTCTCGTATCAACGAGATGGTTGCCCAGGTGACAGTCGAGTTCGATCGACTGATGGAGCGCCTCTTCCGAGGAGGGACTGGTGCCATCATCTTTGACGATCCGACGGCACCGCTCACGAGTTCGATCAGTCTCGATATCAAGATTCCAGCCAAGAAGGTGCAACGACTCGGTCTCCTCTCGGGTGGAGAACGCTCACTAGTCTCGCTCGCCTTCCTCTTCGCGGTGCTTAAGGTTCGCCCTGTACCGTTCGTGGTACTCGATGAGGTTGAGGCCGCGCTCGACGACAAGAATCTATCCGCTTTTGCCTCCCTCATCGAGGACGTCAGTCAAGACTGCCAGGTGATCGTGGTAACCCACCAACGCAGGACTATGGAGGTCGCTCACTCGTTAGTGGGGATATCTATGTCGCCTCGGGGCTTCTCTAACGTGGTTCGCCACGTACTCACCGATGCACCCCAAGACTACATAGATGGTGAGGTGCCCATAGACGGCGTGGATGACAGGCCAGCGTGACGGCGTTAGCTCCTGTCTGGGCGTAGGATGCTATCATCACGGCTAGACCGGAGCCTGTTGGCTTAAGCGTTGAACGGCTGTGCATCCATGCTCGCTCGTTTGGATTTGTCTGACACATTTTGATTCCCACCCCACAACTCCCGCCCGGGCGGCTGAGTCCCAGAGGATAGGGCACTACAAACTGGCTACTAGCTTGGCGGATCTGGGTAAGGGGCCATTAATCTCTTGCAGAGGTGGCGCCTCGGTGCTGCAGCGCTCGGTCGCCGTAGTGCAACGGGTTCCACTCGGTACGTGACGCGGAGTTGCAGGTTCGTCGGGCGCAATAGCTCGTTGTTTCGGATTTCCAGCCGACTCCTCGATGGCTGCCGCTACTGCCGCTACGTTATCGTTGGCGAGAATCGACATTGGAGCACTACCGTGGTCCACCGCAATAATCCTTCCGTGATAGAACATACGAGTACGAACAGAACCTCGCCGATCTCCCCACCTTCGGGGACGGAGATTCCCGAATCAGCTTAGGCCGGAGATAATCGCCTGCCCTAATTCGCTATCCCTGCATCCTCGTCGATTGCGGTGTGTTCTCTAACTGTGCGTATGGCTGCTGGCATTGCGTTGGCTCCAAAGGAGTTTTCAGTCTCCGACCGTCGGTTAGCGACCATACTATACAGCTCGATTGCGAGTATGAGCAAACCCTTACATAGGTCTCAGTATCAGTAAGTGAGCGGATTGAGAGCCGCGAACATAGGAAGGATTCGGTGCCTAGCGATGATGGCTATATTTGGAGCTAGCCTATTTGCCAGAGTGAAGAAATCGAGCCAGCCTGTTCATGTGATGTAGTTGGAAAGATTTGGCTATCAAGGAACTGGGAGTAGTTGGGATGACACCTAAGGTTGTGGTTTTTGATGTCAATGAGACGCTGTCAGATCTCTCCGCGCTGGAGCAGGTCTTCATCGAAGTTGGTGCACCCAGACATATTCTGCCGCTATGGTTTGCCTCCGTATTGCGTGATGGATTTGCACTTACTGCCGCGGGTTCTCCAGAGCCGTTTTCGAAGCTTGCTATTGGCGCTCTTGGCACAGTCTTGGCGGATCAGCCGCTCAGCCGGGAGCTTGACGCAGCGATTGATCACATTATGAAGAGTTTCCTTGAACTTCCGGTTCACCCTGATGTGGCGGATGGCGTCCGAGCGCTGGCTGCCAATCATATTCGCCTGATTACCTTATCTAATGGCTCAACTCAAGTAGCTGAGCGGCTCTTCACGAGGGCAGGGATCCTTGACTATTTTGAACGCTTGTTGTCGGTAGAGGACACCGATGGATGGAAGCCAGCTCCAGCCGCATATGCCTATGCAGCGAATACTTGCTCTGTCGATCCTGGCGACATGATTTTGGTCGCGGTGCACCCTTGGGACATCGACGGAGCCAAACGGGCCGGATTGCAAACTGCGTGGCTCAATCGCCGAGGCCAGAACTATCCGGATTATTTTCTAGTTCCTGATTACACGGTTGCCAACCTTACTGAACTTGCCGGACTCATTGGATAGCGTGGGCTGAGCGACCACTACGAGACTGACCGGTTGTGGAGGTATGGCGCAACTCTACTACGAGACTTCATGATGATTGCGAGACCTCATGATGTGAACCCGGCAGGTACCGGACCCTCGGCATTCGGACCGGCATAGACCTCCTTGGGCCAACTCCCTGTTTTGGTAAGCTTTACTAGTCCGAGTCCTACGGAAAGAATGACATTAGCATTTAGAACTCGAAGGTTTCAATACTGGCCCTTGATAACGAAATAAGAGCCGCGAATGATCCCGGCTAGTTTTGACTTCTGCCGCGCAAATTTGAACGTGTTCAGTTCGGCTGGGATATCCATACCCTCAGAAAGCTTGAAACCAACTGCTCGTTTCTTTGCGTCGTTCAGCGTGTACAGGACGTTGATCGCGAGTCCATTCTGATAGAACACATACGGCCATCGAATGTCATCGACCTCGACTAGAGCTGTCTCGAGAGGAGGAGATGCGATGACAATATTTCGCTCCTTTTGCAGGATATGGTGCACCCAATCGACGATAGTTTGCGTCTCTTGAGCCGGTTCAACTGTGAATACGAAGTCGTACTTGTTCTTGAAGTAGCGAGCCTCGTTGGCTCGCAAGCCAGCGAGTGAAGATGCTACCGGTGAGGACTCAAGACCAACGGTTGAGACGTTGGTGAAATCAACTATGTAACTCATCACATCATCGTAGTTTGTTGGTTCACACTGTCAAGGGCGCCAGGGCTGCATGTGGTGTGTACTACAGCGACGATTCGATAACGAACCACGGCCCATGGAGCGCTCATGGAACGGCTTGCTGCCTTCCGGAGAAGTGGTTGGCTAGCTGACGGCTGTCACTTTGGGCGAGCAATGGTTTGCAACGCTCGACACACTGAGCATGGATTCGCTGGCCTCGCAGGCAAGGCGGTAGAGCCAATGAAGCGCTAGGGGCGATCCTGTCTAGGAGAAGCTAGCAAATGCCAACCCGCGCTCTGACAGTCTCCGGTCTTAGCGAAGACGTGCAACTATGGAAGATCAAGAGGATCTCGCAACTTGCCCTGTGGGGCTGTGTTAGGGTCGCTGCTCTGGCCTACTCTTGTTGTGCCCGAACATTCCGCTAGTGCGACGTTGGCTCGTTGATTAGGAGTCGACGGCGTCTCGACGATGTCCTTGCTGCCAGTCCTCCTGAGTACCAATCTGTCCCACGTCGACGCCTAGTCCCTTTAACTGCGGAGTCTCGCGGAGTGAGCGTTTGAGTTCAGCGAAACCGCCGAAACGGGAGAGAGCAACGACGTGCTCCCACAGGTCCAACGCTTCGGAGGGGTCTGGCAACCGACTGATTACCGGCCCGAACAGAGCGGCTCCTTCTGGGGGTTCAAAATGCAGGATCGGAGTACCGACGTCTCTACCGGTGAGCGATAAGGCTCGGTCAGTTTCGGCGCGTATCTCGGGGTCAAATGAGGTGTCCAATGCTGACTCAGCGAGGTCGGTGGGGAGACCGAGTTGGGCGAGGATGGGTGTCACAAACGCCACAGAGTCACGATTGAGCTCCTCCCGTCTGCCCGGTTCCGAGTCGAAGATCTCAGCCCCGTAGGCAGCATATAGGGGACCAACAGCCTCGGCGCCGTGTGCTGCACGTAGCGCTGCTGCAACACGGAGCAGCTCAAGTCCAGCAGTGTGTCCTCGCTCATATCCTGCAGGGAAGTGGCTATCGTAGTCTACCTCGGCGTTGACCATACGCAAGGAGATAAACCGCCATTCCACCTGGTAGTTCCGTTGACTAGCGACAACACGAACCCACTTGCTAGTCATCCATGCGAACGGGCAAACTGGGTCAAAGTAGAAGTCGAGATCGGCCATCATGCGTCTCCTCGTGCTGGGTAGTCGCGCTCGACGAAGAACCGGATTGCACCGATGAGATCCTCGATTCGCGGACGGGCTGCTGGCATAGAGTTGATTGCTACCATAAAGACGGTTCCATCGGGTTTGATTAGGAAAACCCCTGGTTCACCAAAGTAATCAGGCTCAGGGTCTTTTATACCTTTCGAGACAAACAGGCCCCATTCGCGCATGGAGGACAAGCTATGTTCATAGCCCACCCGTAGATGCTCAAGTCCCCACTCAGCGACGCTTTGGCTGGCGCGGCTCTCATCATCGCCGCTCACCGCCACAACCTCGACACCCAGACCAGCGAGCTCGTCGAGGGCTCGGTCGAGTTGGGCAAGGTAGCCTCGGCAGATCGGGCAGTGTAGCCCCCGATAGAACACCACTAAAGTGAAATTCTTTGGGTTTGACTCGGCGAGCACGAAACGACCTCCACCCACCAGATCCACCGCGAGGGGTGGTGCTGGTTGGGTTGGCACCGGAGGAGCTGAATGCGCTGGGTGGACTTGTTCGCCCACGAGAGTGTTGGAGGTGCCTTTCGCTGCTGTCATAGCGTGCCCTTTCGTTTTTCGTTATTGAGCTGGCATATACGTGGCAATGGCGCCACGACGCCAAATAATTTGCAATCAGAGACAACGCCTCTACTCCTGTGCTATTCCAT
>DAHXNM010000283.1 GCA_027365375.1 Ferrimicrobium sp.
GGTTCTCACTTAAGTCAAGCAAACACCGAGGACACAACGTGCGATAACTACTTCCGGTCCGAAGCAGCATAGGGCCGAGACAAGTAGAATGAACGTAGTCTTCTCACAAACGAAGTGGACCAGGCTCAAGGGGCCGTCCAACTGTGACTAATCACCAGTATGGCCCACGAGGGGCCTTTTCTTTGATTGTGAGTGCTTACCCACCCGAGCGTCACAGAACTCTAGGTCCAACCAGTGCCATGCAGTTCTGGTGTCCGCCACCGTGCAATTATTTGACCGCGTGTGAGCAGTTTTAGATGTCCGCTAACTTTCGGTCTGCACTGTATTGACAAATGCATTCGAGTTCATTCGGTGGAAGGCCGAGCAATTCGTTAGAGTGTTGTTTATGTTTCTGCTGACCCTTCTGTTCAACTGAAAAGGAGGCGGCACTCAAGGCTTGTCAATAGCTACGATAGCGTATATCCCGTCGGACGGTAAGTAGATGCGACAGGTGCTGGTGTCGATGCCTGCGTTAGCGATGATCTGCAATATCTCGTTGATCGATCGCATATGGATGTAGGGCCACTGGATAACACCCATTGCGAAGTCTGCAAGCGGCCGGTCTGATCGCATCTGGCCCAGGATCAAGGTACCTCCTGGTTGCAAAAGATCCCATGCTGAAGCCAGAAAGGTTGAGGGGTCTACTCCGAGGTTCTCTCCGGTGTACTCAAATATCCCCATCATTTCGATGAGCGCAGGTGAACGGGATTGGGATAGAAGAGTAGCGCTCAGCTCCGCCATGGCGGCATGGTCAAAGATGTTGATTCGTTGTGTTGTGGTTGTCCCCTGGACCCCAAGCTCGGTAGCGAGTTCCTCAGCCATTGCTAGGGATTTCTCGTCCCAGTCGATCAGCATGAGATCCGCTGGTAGCCCCGCTGCTACCAGAGCTTGCATCGCTGGCAGTACTGTTCCGCACGCAACACTTAGCCATTTCACACCCCCCGAGGAGTTGCTCAGCGAATTTGTACACAGGGAAGCCATGACTGTTGATCTACTTCGGATGCCAATCGCGTCGCTGACAACCGACCACATTAAGCGGGTCCTGGCGTCGATCTCATAGCTGCATTCATCTTCGGTTAGTGAGGGGAATCTCAGGGGATCCAAGAGGTAGAGTAGAGCCTGCGCTGATGGGATCAGACGCTTCCAGGCTTCCGCGGCCGGGGAACCAAGATTGTTGAAGAACGCCTGGGATGCGACTGGATCACCCCAGTGGTCGTCGGCCTTGGTGAGCGGGGTATTCACATCGTTGTCTATGTAAGCGCCGCCGGGCGCTCGGTCCCAGAAGCCGGCTAAACGTCGAGTCTCCGCTATCTCAGCTGCACTCTCTTCTAAGGCTTTGCCTCGTAAAACGTGTTCATTCGGCCAGAGATCAATGTAGGGATCGGCTACTTCGACTTGGACGATGCTAGCCGGGGCCAAGGTGGCACTTACCCCAACTTCCGCCGGTTCGATCTGCTCGGAGTGCACGATTGTGCCTAGTTGAAAAGGCACCTCTGGAGCTGGAGTCGATAGACCATCGATTATCCATTCAGCCATTCAAACAATCCTCCCGGATTCAATTGTCACGATCTTGTTGGCTACGACTCGCGCTTCAAGATCATGACTCACGATTACTCCACCAAGATTGGTCTCGTCTAGTAGGCCCTTGAGTTGTTTGTAGATTCCCACCTTGCCAGCTGGATCGACCATGTGTGTTGGTTCATCCAAAAGCAGCCACCGGGGGTGGCTCATGAGAGCCCTAGCTAATGCAACCCGTAGTTTTTGGCCGCCAGAGAGTTGATGGACTGGTTGATCTGCAAAGCGTTCGATCTCGAAGGCATGGAAGATGAACGACAATAGATCTAAATCATCGACTTTATCTTCGTTCCATCGCCCGTTGATTCTCGCAATCGCAGTGGCGTTTTCTGTGACGGTCAGATTGTTGTCAAGGAGTGGATCTTGAAAGACAATGCCTACTTGTCTCAGCAGGTGCCCATAGTGTTTAGAGCGTGAAGGTGGGATCGGATGGCCAAGTAGTGAAATGTTTCCGTAGTCTGGGACTTCGATTCCTTGCAGTAGGCGCAGCAGCGTTGATTTGCCACTTCCGCTTTCTCCTTCCACCAGGACGATTTCATTGGAGGGGAATGAGTAACTGAGATCTTCCAGCACCACAACGTTTCCGTAGCTTTTGGTCACATGGGCCATCTCGGCGGCGTAGGTAGTCCTAGTGGTGGATGTAATACTCATATCTTTGTGCTCTCGCGAAAGTCGACGGCGCGATCTAGATGGGCAGTGCGGAAAAAGGCCCCACCGAGGCACCCAAGCAGTCCAATTGAAGCCCCGACAAGTGCGTCACCTGACGTCCACGAGGGATGAAACCCTGATTCAGTTAGGCTGAGCGCCGGTATGATTATCATCGAGCAAAGTGATCCAACGATGGTAGCGACGACTCCGTCCTTGAGTGCCCTCAAGACCTCGACAGCGCGCAATGTCCCGACCCCAACCCCTGCCGCAAGCTTTGCAGCGTATTCACGCCGATTACGGCTGAGCCTGCTTGCGATGGTCCCTGCCATTGCGACCAGTGCCAATAACCCCGAGATTACTGCAAGAATGTTGGTTATTGGTTTGACGTTGGATGTCCAGAATTTCTCGCTATTAGACAGATATTGGGCCTTAGTAATGACTGTTGCGACCTGTCCTGGCGTCTTCGCCATCGCTAAAAGGTGTTTGGCAGTGGACAATGGGGCCTTTAACACGATGGCGTTTATTGGAGCCAGACGTGAACCATCAAGGCACTGAGCAAGGGCACTCTGATCCATGACAACGCCAACTCTATTCATCGCTGATAGGCCAGATCTATTAGCGACAACTCGAATACCTACACCATCGTCGGTTCCAAGCTCGCCAGCATAGGATCCCATAGATCGACTCATGATGACTGGCACGTTGTTACACCCAAGGGAAGGGTTCCAGCTGAGGCTTGAGTTCTTCTTTACTGCAACTCCTAGTGTGAGGGCGGTCGCGGTCTGACCCCCAACGGTTAGCGAACTGAGGTTTTGCCCAAGTTGGTAGACCTGTATTCGTTTGCGTGCAGCTTGTGCTTCCACCCTCTTAGCCAGGCTGATTGGGATGTTGCTTTGGAGCATTGGCATGTCGGCGGAGTACTGGACGACAAGTGAGTTGCCAGGAGTCAACCGGGTGAGGGCGGTTTGAATCGGCTTGTTGGGACCATGCACGATCTCATTTCCTATAGAGGTTGTCATGATGGCTAGCGCCACACCAAGTGATGCTATCACTGGGATGGAACCGGCAAAGAGCCAGGTCAGACCAGGGATAGAAAGTTGTCGCATGCCTGATCTCGTGAACTCCCGTGAGGACCAAAGGTCGATTTGGCTCATTCGTGGGCTTCTGTAGGCAGCTAGTTTCAATAGTGCTAGCAACAAGAGGCTGACTGGTAATAATATTGCACCAATTGTCTCTAAGATCCCTTGGAGTTGATTTATTGCGGTCTCGACTGCTGGGTTGAAGGGGAGTGTAAGGTTGACAATTAGGGGTATCTGGCGAGTATCAAGTGTGACTGTACCAAGTAGCAAGCACAAGCACAATAACAGCACACCTGCAACGAGCTGGCCATTACGTGGTTTGGGAAATCGGTTGTGATGGACGAGGAATCCAGACGACCGAGTTTGTCTAGTTCCGTCCATTAGGACTTAGCTACGCATTTTTGTAGTTCTCGTACGATTGACGATTGTAGCCAACGGTTGGCACACAAATATCCCGTTGCCATACTACCCCTTTTGTTATCAAAGCTGAATGCGGAACCAAACCCTACCGTTCGAAGCTGATGTATTGCTACATTGTAGCATCAGTTGCACTGATTGGTACGGGCGTAGCAGCCAATTCTACATCCTGCATCCAGTATCGTTGGTCTCAGACCACTTATGGTGGTTGCGTCACCACGCTATGGGGCCATCAATTCGCCAATAGTTGGATGTTTTGCAACACCTAAGTGTCTGTCGATTCAAGCAGTCGTTACTTCGGAACCTGCAGGATGGGATAGATTTGGTGGTCGCCGATGCCCTGTGTTGCTTAAATGGGACAAATGCCCTTTCACCCCACATGTTCCACAAATCTCTGGAACACGATCCGCTCCGGAGTCATCATCTAGGGTTCGCTCTTCGCGTCGTTGCTCGTCTCCTGCTTTGTTGCCCCCATGTATCTCAATGAGTGTTCGAGATGTGTGGTGGGTAAACGTGTAGCAGTGTTCCAATAGGTTAGTAAGGCTGCTTCAATTCCCGATGAAGGAACGAATGGATGGAATCCTTTGGCAGTGTCTTATCCCAGAACTGGCTCAGATTATTGAAGAGACTGGACTGGGAATCTGCAGTGTCAAGAGGCAGCGACCAATCCTCATAAAGTTCTTCTAGATCTCACTTCTACGCCATGACTGTCCGTTTGCAACCTATCGCGGACCACAATACTCTCAATGCAATATGCTCAGAGGGAGTCGTCTGCGTTGTAAGGCCAGATCGCGGTCGTGACTCAGTGGCCGTGGAATCGCCTAAATGTTAGCCTTGATCAGCGAGAAAGACAGCGTCCTCCCACTTCAGGTTCTCGAGACCCGACGCAAGCGGTAGTACTCATGATGCGTCCAGTGTTTTCGGCAGTGTCCTGCCTCGTTTGCCCTCAATTGGCTGACCTACGATGCCCCAGGATGCTGGGCCACGCCTGGCGAGTGTGACTCAGCGGGTGCGAACCGTCTCAGACGGTATCCGCCACTCCCACCTGATAAGCCCGTAAACCCAAGAGTCGGATACCTCGCCATTCACAATGCAGTCTTCTCGCATCATCCCTTCAAGCACAGACCCGAGCTTCTCCAGTACGCGGGTAGATGCCACGTCGCGCGTGTCGACCTCGGCGTGCACACGATTTAGGTCCAGAGTGGCGAAGCCCCACTGCAGCAACCCGAGCGCAGCCTCGGTGGCATAACCGTGGCCCCAAGCTGTATCGGCGCAACCGTAGCCGAGCGCCGTGCTCCGGATTCTACCCATGCAGGCTACACCAACCAATGAACCCGCCATCAGCGACACGCTCCGCGGCCAGCCTCGCTCCGGTGGCCTCGTCGGCTTGTTGATGGGAAGCAATGATGAGCTTCTCGGCACGTCCACGGTCGCCCCACGCAGGTGCTCTCCATTAACAGAGAACATTTGCGTTGCTGTGCAGTGCAAAGAGCGCGTCTGCATCGGCGTCGTCGAAGGAATGGCAATAGTTGACATGCAATTATTCAGACCTGGGCGGGGCTCGTTACTGCTACTCTCCAGCTAAGCACTCTTAAACGAAGTTTCCAATAATGCCTGCATGACAAGGTTAGTGAAACTACTCACGATACGGGACACGGTTCTCCCTTAAAACGAGGAGAATATAGGTATGGGAGAAACGGAAGAACAGAAAACTAGGAAAGAGAAGACTCGTCGACAATTTGACGACGAATTCAAAAAAGACGCAGTCAGA
>DAHXNM010000289.1 GCA_027365375.1 Ferrimicrobium sp.
TTTACGATATCGTAGCTACCAGCTATACGATCGAACATATCTCGAACATAGGCCTGCTTTGCTCCCTCGCCAGGGAGCACACTGTCGCTCTGCATCATCCTAGTGATCTAACCATTCACAGAACTGGACGATTCCTCGACCACGCGCTATCAACGAGCTGGGCGCCACAGTGACGGCAGCGTGGGTAGGCTCGGGAGGTCGGACGGCTGCAATGCGGGCAAGAGTTCGCCCTCATCTCACCAGAGGCAACTTTGCGAACGATCGAAACCAACATCCCGCCGACGGCCACGACAAACATCCCCTCGAGGATATCTCGCGGGATGTGCGCTACCACAAACGCCATTAGAACCATTTTTGCATCTTCCTACCCGCGGTCACCTCGGCCATCAGTATCATTCTAGTCACCACCGACGATGGAACTCGATGTCCGAGAGTAGGCTGTCAACTCTTGGATCGACTCGACGACCGCTGCGTACCTGTCGCCATAGTAGATCCATTAAAGAGATGCGCCGACCCTGGGTCCGCCAGACCATCAGCGACCTTGGCGAACTCGTCAGCAGATGGATCCTTGGATGCAAACTTCAACGATGATGGTACCATCTCGGCTCTAACTCTTGGCAACGCCTCGGGATACTTCTCCTGCAAGAACAGGATCATCTTCTCCCTCAGTTCACACTCAAGATTCCAGGACCTCGAGCTGTCAGGCGAGCTCATCACAAACCGCAACTGCATAGTCGACACTCCGAGCTGGGTTACCTGCATACGTGCAACCGAACCATCCCAATCCGACGAGGACGCGAGGATCGATAGATACTGTTCGCGAATCGCCGCAACCGGCGCCGTGTAGTCGAGTTCTATGTGGACAATACCAAAGATATCCGATGTAGTTTTGGTCCAGTTCTCAAAGGGATTGCTGATAAAATACGAGATCGGCAGCACTAGACGTCGTAGATCCCACACTCGTACCACTACATAGGTGAGCGAGATCTCCTCAACCCTCCCCCAGTGTCCCTGGATGACGACCACATCGTCCAGTCGGATCGGCTGAGACAGAGCAATCTGAATTCCTGCAAAGATATTAGATGCCACCGGCTGGACGGCGATACCGGCGATTATGGTCACAACCCCTGCCGAGGCGAGCACTCCAGCTCCCACCAATCGTACGGATGGAAATGAAAACAGAATCACTGCGAGGGCAATTAGGGCTATCACCACCGCGATGATCCTTCGAAACACTCGAATTTGGGTCTGGAGGCGTCTTGCCTTCAGGTTATCGACCGAGTCGATGTGGTAGTAGTATAGGACAGCGTCCTCTATCGACTCCACCAGCCGGGCGAGACCCCACGCCACCACGGCGATTAGCAAAATCGAGATCGCGTGACGAATATCGACCTCAGCTGAGACTGAGGCCTTGACGTAGTGCAACGACGCCAACATGAGCAACAACGGGACGAGCGCCCTTATCGGTCCTCTAAGTCTGCGAAGTGCAGCGGTGCGCACCGAATTTGGATGACGTGCGTTTAGCCAGCGAGTTAGCCGAACAACCACGAAGGCAATAGCAATGCCTACGACGATCGCCACCAGAAGGGCTGGAAGCGCCTTTAAATACTGCTGAAAAAGATTGCTCAATCTCTACGGGCCTCCTCGCCTACTCGCCTACTCGCCTACTCGCCTATCAGTGTAGAGCCTGAACTCCCATCGCCGGAGGATAGTGCTACGCTTAACCCCATGCCAACACCAGTTCATGGAGTCGAGGGGCTCAAGCAACTTGTAGGAATCGATCTTGGATTTACGCCATATCGCGCTATCAGCCAAGAACGAATCAACACCTTCGCCGACGCCACCGACGACCACCAGTGGATCCATGTCGATACGGAAGCCGCCAAAAGCGGCCCGTTTGGGACCACCATCGCGCACGGATTCTTAACCCTATCACTCGTGTCTGCAATGCTGCCTGAAGTCCTCTTGGTCGATGGAGTATCGATGGGGGTAAACTACGGCGCGAACCGGGTCCGGTTTCCATCACCAGTTCCTGTCGATAGTCGCGTTCGTCTCGGCGCGACCGTGGCCGAGGTGACCGACGTCGCAGGGGGAGTCCAGGTTCAGGTGAACGTCGTCATCGAAGTTGAGGGTGCCCCAAAGCCCTCCATGGTAGCCGAGATCCTGTTCCGCTACTATAGCTAACTCTGATAGCCGACTGCATCTACATTGGCGCCGAGCTGGCACACTATAGATGCCAGCCCTCTACAAGTCAACCTGGTCTTGAGGCTAGCGGACGGCCCCAGCTGTAGTCATCGCCATAACCAACAACAGTAACGATGGCGCTTGCCGAGCAACGATTAGCGAACCAATGCTAGCCCAACTTTCGGAGAATCTTCCCGAATTAGCGTCTGGTGTGATCTTTTTGCCCGATTTCGATGGGTTATCCACAGGTGGGATTTGTATTATGGCAGGTTATATACCGGGTGGGGTATG
>DAHXNM010000311.1 GCA_027365375.1 Ferrimicrobium sp.
CGAGCTGATCAGGATCGTGTCAAAGAGCGGGTTGCTGACATCATTGGGACAGAACTCAAACGTGATACGGCGTGTCGTCGAGCGTGGCATCTTATGCATGGAATGTGGCACACAGATTATGAAGTTCGGGACCATAGTGGACAGAGCGATAGACGCGCCCTGTCATAATTCCGGCAGATCTCTCCTTTGGGCGCAATAGACACCGCCTTCCACCAGAGAGTCCGATCAGGTGACTAGGCATACAGATATTTTTCTGGAGCACAGCGACAACAGGAATGAAGCGAAGGGATCAACGTATCAGGATGAGCCGACGGTACGATCTGATCCTTGGGCCTCCCAGCATCGCTCCAGTTAAAACCAGGCACGCTGCTTGGGCCACATGAAAGAGCGCCGACGTGTCACATGCAAAACTGCTGTTGCTTGCTATTTGGGCAACCGAGCTAATTCATCAAAGCTGATTGCGGTCGAGGTAAGTGACGAGGAAGATTACGAGTCGATTACTCGACGGCTGCTGGTTGAGTGGGCGTACTTTCAGTGGCTGAAGACGGTGGTGGAGTTTGTTTCGGCTTTCGCGTGAAGGCGAACCAGACGAGTAGGCCGACGGCTAAGCCAAGGATTACTTTGCCAACAACGCCGAGTTCGAAGACGAACCACCGCCACGCATAGGCGGGATGATGGACGAAGAGCTGAGGAAAGCCGAGAAACTTTGGTGCGTAGACGACCTTCCCGATGATGTCATTCATCCGGAGTGGCGGATCAAAAACGTCGGGTCTACTTGCTGGGTTGTCACCTTTGGTGACGAGATTGCCGTTAGGCTTGATCGCGATCAGACGGTGTGCCCATACCAGTCCATTGGCGTGAAACTCGATGACCTCCCCCACGTGATAGGAGGATTCGTGTTCGACGAAGATCATGGAACCTGGAGGAATGGTGGGATACATTGAAGGAGTGTAAACGTAGCTGTGATTGGTCCTTGACAAGAAAAACGCGCCCCCTACGAGGATGAAGGTCGCCACGAGAACCAGCGTTAACCGTGCCATTCGCTCTAGCTTCGATCGTGTTTGTCGAGTTTGCTTGATCGGCTTTGAGTTGGCAGAGTCGTCATCGGGACTGAGTGATTCAGGAAGTTGCGCTGTGTTCATGAGTTCTTGTCCTTGCGTTGCTAAAATAAGGCGAGCCTAACCAATGCTAGCTTGGTAATGATTCTAGATCGGAGCGGTACCCCAGTCGATAATTGCCATATTCTTGACTGGGGTACTGCTCTAGACGGTCGTCACAAAGGTGGATTAAGGCGCACTTGTCGCCGTCAACGTGGGTGCGGTGCCGTCCGCCGTCTGAGTGGTTGGCGCTGATGGCTCTGCCGTTATGGTGTAGGGAATGTCGATGGTAGCCCCATTCCATGCATTGGCTCCTCCTTCTCCAGACGCGTAGGGAGCCAGTGCAAATGCGACTGTCGCGGTTGCTGTTGTTCCCGACGCAACGGTTCCAAGGACGAATGCTACAGGTGTTGGGAGAGGGTATCCACTGGTAGGCTCAGTCATGTTCGTGGTAGTGTCCGGTAGATTGCTCCCCCGGAACATCGGGTAATAGTAGGTAGTGCCACCTGCCGTGTACTTTACCCATAATTGCTCAAGAGCTTCTTGGTTGCCAGCAAAGTCCTTATCGTACACATTCGAAATGTTCAATGTGAAGTCCTCGGCGACAGAGCCAGTGTTGTCGAGCGTTACCGTCTCTGAGTTGGTCCAGGTGTAACTCGCTACCACGGCACCTGAAGAATTGAGACCTGATGGAGTGGCACCTGACGGAGACGGTACCAGCAGAGACGCTTTAAGATTTCCATTAGTGAGCGTCTGGGAAACTGTAGCGCCAGACGCATTCAAATTTCCGGTGGTTGTTGCGCTGAACTGAGTGTGTACCGGCGTTGCGGCAAATAGCATCGCGGTCGTCCCGCCAGCCACCGCGAGTGCACTGAGTTTAGCGACTATGTGATCC
Organism: Ferrimicrobium sp.; assembly: GCA_027365375.1. Lineage (GTDB taxonomy): Bacteria > Actinomycetota > Acidimicrobiia > Acidimicrobiales > Acidimicrobiaceae > Ferrimicrobium. The sequence continues at coordinate 1,993 of DAHXNM010000311.1, forward strand.
CGATATCCCATTTCTTTTCCTCCTTGTTATGTTGCGGGTACCGGTTTCGCCACTTGCTCCTCTCGGGGTGGAGCGACCAACAGACCCCCGAGATTCATAGCTTTACCCACTAGTCACACTATGAATGTGGGATAGCCGCGACCATAGCAGATTTACTATTCCTGGCGCCGTAAGGAATCGACCATCCTTCAAAGCGCTCTCCAAGTCGACGGATGGGACAAGTAGCTCATTATAGTTTGCTTGGTGACTGGCTGGTGAAGGAGAATTGGTCCTGTATGCACTTCGCCAATCTTGCGAAGACTCATTGGTCCACGGGTTGGTTGGTCCAGAAGACTCACTTACGGCTTGCCAGGCGCCGGACGTCTAGGTTGAGGCTACTGTTCTGACGAGAAGTTAAGCAGATAGATTCCGAGTCGCGAATTGTGGTCATGACTACCCAAGCCAGTGGCCGTGGTCACTGTAAACTTATGCTTTGGGTTTACTCACGCCCTCCTCTGGTCGTTGCATGCAGGATCTCACGTGTGGATCATATGATGCAACAGGATTAACTGCGCCACCGCCAGGGGTGCCGATCGTTCGGTGGAACTGATCACACCGAGGCTCTCAGGGATCTCGCCGTCGAGCCCGATCTTCTCCCAAAGCTTCTCCTCGACGAGTCGGGTAGCTGACTCTGGGGCGTGACCATGGACATGGAGCGCGTCCACCGGTTTGCCGTCTTGATCACGGATGAGTTTGATGTGAGCCGCCTCTCGGGTAGCTGGTGTCAGGATGTCGTGGAGATCGGGATGTGGCACCGTCGGCCGTAGGAGGATCGTGGCACTGATCTCCTTTCGACCCTCGACTGGTGCAAACGAGATCACGATGTCCGCGTGTGCTCGTTGGGGCCGGATGAACTTCTCTGACTCGGGTTCGCGTTTGTCAAGGTCAGCGAGGACCTGTTCCTCGGTGTAACCACGTTTAGATACATCACGCTGAATCTTCCACTCGCGCCGTATCGGCTCCGGTGGATCAAGATAGGCGGTGACGTCGAAGGTAGCCCTGGAGAGACGTGACCAGAGCGGAAATAGCCCCTCGACGATGACGATCTCGCGAGGCGTGAAGAGTTCGGGGCG
>DAHXNM010000324.1 GCA_027365375.1 Ferrimicrobium sp.
GCGCATCTCTGCTCAGAGTGGTAAGGGCGTGCATCGTCTCCTACCTAAGATTTTTGAGGCTCAGACCGCCTATCGATCGAGAGTGCCGACCGGCGAACTCAATCGCTTTCTGCGTTCTCTGCAGGGGGCTAATCCGCCACGGGAGGGTCGTATTCTTTACATCGTTCAAGGTGCGACAGAGCCTCCTACGTTTACGTTGTTCACTAGCAAGCCGTTGACGGCGTCATACCTCAAATTCTTGGAGAATCGGATTCGTGACCAGTACAAGTTGGGCTCAACTCCGGTAAAACTTCGTGTGCGACGGAGGGATTAACTTAACTGAGGGTTTTGCTCTGAGTTAGGAGCAGCAGATCGACTGGGAGATTGGAGAAGAATGAGCGAACGGGTAGTCACGCGTGCAGAACAGATCAAGTATGGATGGCCAAAGTCCGTAGAAGAGAAGCTTCTGAAGTCGGAGAAGCTTCATGCCCGTGAGCGGATCTCGCTCCTTGTCGACCAGGGTTCTTTCCGCGAGGATGGTCTTTTCGCTAACGAGCGCGATCCCAGCCTTCCTGCAGATGGGGTTATCACAGGTACGGGTGTGATCGATGGTCGTCCAGTAGCGATCATGGCCAATGATCAGACCGTCAAGGCTGGATCTTGGGGAGCTCGCACGGTTGAGAAGATTATTCGTATCACTGAGCTTGCCTATGCGCAGTCGTTGCCAATTTTCTATCTCGTCGACTCTGCTGGTGCTCGGATCACAGACCAGGTTGACCTTTTCCCTGGTCGTAGAGGTGCTGGTAGGATTTTTGCGAACCAGGTGCGACTCTCTGGTAGAGTCCCGCAGATATGTTGCCTTTTTGGCCCATCTGCCGCTGGGGGTGCCTATATTCCTGCGTTCTGTGATGTGGTCTTCATGGTAGAGAAGAACGCCTCCATGTATCTTGGTTCGCCGCGAATGGCTGAGGTGGTGATCGGCGAGCGAGTTACCCTCGACGAGATGGGGGGTGCACGGATGCACGCCTCGGTCTCGGGCTGTGGTGACAACCTGGTGGCAGATGACGAGGCGGCGATTGTTGCCGCACGAGCCTACCTTTCGTATCTTCCAAGGTGTTACGAAGACGATCCTCCTCGCGAAGAGGGGGTAGATCCTGTGGTTGAGTTTGACGACTCGATGATTCCATCACAACCACAACAGGGCTATGACATGCACGCGGTCATCAACTCGCTAGTGGACGCTGGCAGCTTTTTCGAGATCAAACCGCTCTTTGCAACCGAGATCTTGGTTGGCTTCGCTCGCTTGGATGGAGCGACCATCGGTATAGTGGCGAACAACCCGATGTCAAAGGGTGGAGTGTTGTTTGTAGATTCGGCCGACAAGGCGGCTCGTTTCATCTGGAACTGTGACGCCTTCAATATTCCGCTTCTCTTCTTAGCCGATGTTCCAGGTTTTATGATCGGATCAGAGGTTGAACGTCAGGGGATCATTCGACATGGTGCCAAGATGATCACTGCCGTCGCCGAGGCCACGGTGCCGAAGATATCGGTGATCGTCCGCAAGGCCTATGGGGCCGGACTCTACGCCATGTGTGGACCCGGCTTCTCTCCAGAGGCGACGATAGCACTGCCATCTGCAGCCATAGCTGTGATGGGTCCAGAACCAGCAGTGAACGCCGTATATTACAACAAGATTGCCAGCATCGAGGACCCGGAGGAACGAGTGGAGTTTATTCGGGCCAAGCGGGAGGAGTACGAGAAGGATGTTGATCTCCTTCGTCTGGCTAGTGACCTGGTAGTTGACGCGATTATCGAGGGTCGTTTTTTGCGCCAGGAACTTATCGCTCGCTTCAGTCGCGCGGGTCGGCGCGACCGTGCCTTCTCGAGTCGACGACATGGAGTGCCGCCGGTCTAGATGTTGGACCAGACTTGCGGTTAGACTTGAATCATGCCGTGGTGCGAGAGTTGTGAACGTTTTCAAGACTCAGAGGAGATTGACCGTGAGGGTCATTGTCCTGGTTGTGGGACGGTTATCGCGGCTCCAAAGAAAAAACCATGGCACTTCAAGCTTTTGATAGTGGCAACGGTTCTGTACTTGACCTACAGGCTGGTTCAACTGATTCTCTGGCTCCATCACGTTCTATAGCATCATGAGTTATGTCTCCATAGTGCTAAGCCGCCATGACAGCTAAATCCAATTCTTCCAGCGAACCATCTGCTAGCTACTCGGACGTCTCTGAGTCTGCTACAGTTCGATCTAGGGGCAAGGATACCAAGACGGTGGAGGTGGGGCGCACTACTGCTACTCTCCAGCTAAGCACTCTTGAACGAAGTTTACTATAATGTCTATATGACGAGGTTAGTGCCTATTGGGGTGGCAGCACAGGAACCCTAGGTCTCAGTATCAGTGTGTGCGCGGATTGAAAAATAATTCAATGAGGGCGAGAAGGCTGAGATGTTGAGATGGCTACCTACGATGAAACGGTGGAGAACAAAACAACCCAAGAGGTGACGGTCCCACCCAAAGCAA
>DAHXNM010000326.1 GCA_027365375.1 Ferrimicrobium sp.
ACGTGCTCATCAGCTCAATCCGGCTCGCCTACAAGCTCATCCACGTGACACCATCGTCATCACAGGTCCCTCGCGCACCTCACCAAAGAAACGCCATACTAATGGTGCAAGTGGGCTTGGACCTTAACTAAGTGGTATTGCCCTTAATGCGGGTTATCGCGTAGGTTTCGAACTTGATGTTGCGCTCTAGATCGAACTTCTCAATGGCATCTATGAGCCCAAAGGTACCGTAGCTCGCCAGATCGGCCTGCTCGACTGAGTTGGGCAAGCCGACCGCCACTCTCGAGGCCACAAAACGGACGAGAGGAGAATAAGCGACTAATAGACGATCACGCAGCCCTTGATCACCCGTCTCCTTATATCTGTGCCACAACTTGTCTAAGTCGGCGTCACCTTGCATCGCAGCCCCTACTTGCCCCGCGGATGTAACTCTCGATAGACTCTCGCCAACCGTTCGTGACTCACGTGAGTATATATTTCTGTTGTAGCCAGTCTAGCGTGTCCAAGCAGCTCCTGAAGGCTACGCAAATCGGCACCATTTTCAAGCAGGTGAGTGGCATAGCTGTGTCGCAATGAGTGCGGATGTGCGCCAGGAAAGTATGAATTGACAATCCGATGCACCGAACGAACTCCCAATCGCGCACCTCGCGCACCAAGAAAAAGAGGGGCTGCGCCATCGGATCGACTGCGCAAATAGCGTTCAATCGCGGCTAGACAACTCTGTGCCACCGGCACCACCCTCGGTTTACCGCCCTTGCCGTGGCGCACTGAGATCCGTTTGCCGCCAAAGTCGACATCCCCGATATCGAGCTGCACCAACTCTCCCACACGAAGGCCGGTATCGTACAGTGTCTCCAGGACGGCATAATGGAGAAGGTTAGCCTCTGGTTGTGTGCGTAGCCGATCCAAGATCGTAACGATAACCGAGGCATCAAGCGTCCGAGGGAGTTTTCGTGGTGGCGCCCCACCCGGCTTGATGAGCGCTAGGCGAAGGCCGGTCAGGTTGAGGTCATCTCGAAAACGCAGGTAAGAAGAGAAGGCAGCAAGATCTGTTCGAATCGTCGACCTCGCCGCCCCACTCTCCTGTCGCTTCGAAAGGATTCGTCGAACCAAGCGAATATCTAACTGCGCAGGATCATAAACCCCTTGATCGGCAGCCTCGCGGATCAGCCAATCCAGACCAATAAGATACCGATGCTGAGTCGACGGGGCAAGATGGGTTATGTAAGAACGATACTCATCTAGTCTCCACAAACCCTGGTTGCCCACATCTACCACTTTACTCGACAACATCGGATCGTGGGTATACACCAATGCCAAGTCGGAGCTACGAGCAGTAACCTCTAGCTCTTAGCGTGTCACACTTGAGTCGTGAGGCTAGTTACTGGTGGCACTGCAGCGCCCGTTAATCAATCAAGAAGATATCCCGCTATTCGATGAGTCGCATGGCATCCATGCACGCCCGGGTTGCAAGCACCGCTCGCTAGACAGGTTAGCCTGATAGGGGTGCACCAAACAAAGGTCTCACTCATCGTCGCATGTAGTGCAATGTTGCTAGCCGGTTGTGGATCCGCAAACGCACAGCCGGTCACAGCCAAATCCAGTGGTGCGCTCAAACCCACACCGACGACGGCCGGGGATCGGGCAATCGCGAGTGAGTTCAAGAACGTCAACTGGTCGAAGGTATCATACCCAAGCCTGCTCCCCCATTGCCACGTCAGCACCGGCACTTCTGTGGTCGAGAAGGGCTCAGTGGTTGGCTATATAGTCGGGAGCAACGCCCCAATCGCGATCGTGACAGCGACCTGTGGAATCAACGCATCCTCGCTTCCCAGCGGACTTTGGGCCTTCAACCCTCCGGTGACTCGATCAAGCAGGAAACCAAAGTTCGTCGGCACCCTAGTCTCACTTCCACCGAGTCCGCTGCAGCATGACTCCCCAACGAGTTCCCTGTACTTCACTAATCTTCTCAAGGGAGATCAGCAAGCTATCGCGGTTCCTAGCCCTCCAGGAACCACACAAAAGTCTGCATACAAGGCAGCAGGGCCAGTTCTCTCAACCGTTGGCTGCTATACCATTGGACCACAGTTCATCGATGGGGACACCTTCACTGTCGTAGGGCTCACCGGGATCGACTACTCGGTGCCCGACCAGCCACCTGCGGCCATGGAGTCTCTTGAGTTCACGCTCCACGGCGGAACGCTTCAGCTTCACAAGCGCTACATCACCGCGGTTGCTCGTTACAGCTGTCCTTAGCCGGCCTGACGCCTGACAGTCCGCCATGAACCGTCGATCCAGTGCCAGACAGCAAACGGGCTCTTTACTGCTACATTCAAGCTAAGCGCTCTTCAACATAGTGCATAACCCGGGTTTCTTGGAGACTCCTACTCTTTCAAAGGATGGAGTTACTATGGCACAGGTGAAGCGTTACTCACCTCCAGGTAAGGGATAGGGCTATTCGTATGGTTGTAGACCACCCAAGGGGAATCCCCTTCTTGAGTGGGCAGCGATTCAATCGGTAGCCAACAAGCTCGGCATGACCCCTTAAGACCCTACGGATCTTAGGTGCGCCAAAGGAGAGATCGACACAGGGGACCGCCCTAGGTCTCAGTATCAGTGTGTGCGCGGATTGAAAAATAATTCAATGAGGGCGAGAAGGCTGAGATGTTGAGATGGCTACCTACGATGAAACTGTGGAGAACAAAACAACCCAAGAGGTGACGGTCCCACCCAAAGCAA
>DAHXNM010000001.1 GCA_027365375.1 Ferrimicrobium sp.
AGGGTAGCCAAGACCAGCCGGTCGAACTCCGCCAACCTTCGTGCGGATCGACGTCTAGCCAGCTCGCCACTTTCCATAAGACCGTCTCTCAATTCTGCAAGCTGTTCATAGAGCGTCTCAACTCCATCACCGCTCGTTGCCACCGTCTCCAAAATCGGAGGACGATGATCGTGAGCACCGAGCTCGAGCATATTCTCGAGATCCCGACGTGTATCACGAACGCCTGCACGATCGGCCTTGTTAATCACAAATATGTCAGCGATCTCCATGAGACCAGCCTTGTTTGCTTGAATTGAGTCGCCCCACCCGGGATTGATGACCACTACAGTCGCATCCGCCTCGCCTGTAATCTCGATCTCCACCTGCCCCACACCGACCGTCTCTATCAGCACCCACGGGAAACTGAGGGCTTCCAACAGCCGAACGATTCTAGGCACCGCAACCGTCAGACCTCCGAGGTGTCCTCTGGTCGCCAGCGAACGGATATAGACTCCTGGATCCTGAGTGTGACTCTGCATGCGCACCCTATCACCGAGTATGGCACCACCGCTAAAGGGCGAAGAAGGATCCACGGCGACGACGGCCACGCTATCGTCGCTAGCGCGAATCTCGCTAATCAACCGATCGACAAGGGTTGACTTCCCACTACCGGGCGCGCCAGTCAACCCGATCACGAATCCCGACTCGGCCTGCCGGGCCAACCATTCATCCAGATCACGACTTTGATTCGATGCTGGGCGTTCGAGAGTGGATATCAGACGCGCAATCGCGCCTTTGTCATTCTCGTCGTGCACCCGCGCTATAAGCTCCTTTGGATCCTGCACTTAAACCTCTATCGTCTCTATCGTTGCTCCAAGCCTGACGAGCGTCTCAGCAAGCGCATCGTAACCACGCTCTATATGATCTACTGCATTGACTTGGCTCTCCTCAAATGCCGCCAACGAAGCTACCACTAGGGCCGCCCCGGCGCGAATGTCGTGTGCGGTCGCCTCTGCGCCCAGGAGTCGAGGTACGCCGCGAATAATAATATGATGCCCTTCGGAACGTACATTTGCCCCATATCGGCGGAGTTCGTCAAGGTAACGGAATCGACCAGCAAACAGGTTTTCGCTGACTACACTGACCCCGTCAGCTATCGAGAGCATTGCCACCAGCATCGGCTTATAGTCCGTCGCAACACCCGGGTACGGCAGTGTCTGGATATCGACTGCACGCAGTGAGCCATCTGCCATCACATCGATCCACTCCTCGCCCACCTCGATGTTCAACCCAACACTGGTAAGTTTTCGAATCAGAATCAACATATTCGACGGTGCAATACCTTCGATACGCACCTGACCTCCGACCGCACCTACCGCAGTCAAGTAGGTTGCCGCCACAACCCGGTCGCCAATGACACGATGGTTCATCGGTCGCAGTCGTTCAACCCCCTCAACTATGATTCGTGAGGTACCAACACCCTCTATCTGCGCACCCATCTCGATAAGAGCATGTGCTAGATCGATAACCTCGGGTTCGCGAGCGGCATTTTCAATCGTGGTCCTGCCTTCCGCCGTGACAGCAGCCATCAGGACATTATCGGTCGCGGTGTGGGACGGGAACTCAAGCACTATATCGCTACCCGCAAGTCGATCTGCCTTCGCAATCAACTCTCCATCAACAGCCTCCACCACTGCACCAAGCGAGGTGAGTGCAAGCTCATGAATATCCACAGGACGCTCGCCAAAGTCATCACCACCAGGGGTAGCCAAGGCGACCTCACCGGTACGCGCGAGAATAGGCCCCAAAAGCACCACCGATGCGCGTATGCTCTTGACTAGCTCATAGTCGGGCCGACTAGCAAGTTCTTCTGGCTCCGGAACGACGATCTCGAGGCAGTGCAGCCCAAGCCATCTACTATCAACCCCTAACGATAGCAAGATTTTACGCATAATCTCAACGTCAGTGATACGAGGGACGTTATCTAGAACATGCACGCCGGACGCAAGAATACTGGCCGCCATGAGCTTGAGAACGGAGTTCTTCGCGCCCTGAATCTCGACGCTACCTTCGAGTCCTGCGCAGTGCTGGATGCGATAGGCTCGCATGACATCCTCCTTCTGCCCCGTCTCAACGAACCTATGCTAGTTGTGTTCTGATCGCCAATAGCTGGTCTGGCAAGTCCGTTGTGATCTGCTGGGTTCACATAGCAGACGAACCCAGCTAGCCTAAGACTTCCGAGCTCCCAAAACGATTTGCAACATCATTGCAACACTCCTCGACCAGATCAGCGGCTCACCAGGAGAGCGAACTCCAAGACCTACAGCAAATCGACACGGAGAGCAACCATGCCGTCTCAGCCCACAAGGATCGCGCGAGAAAAGCCCAACACGCGCATAGTGCGCGGTGTTCACACCTTCGAACAACGCGAAAACTTTAGTTAGCCTGGCTGCTTGGAAACATCGATCAGCGAACGGGTAGAGGCAAACCGACGGACTTATGATCGTATTGCACAAGCGCCGACAAAGCTTGACCGAACGGAAGCGCAAGCCCCGTCTGCAAGGGTGAGGAGGATGTCACGGAGTGTTTGTCATCTTCAGGTGCACCATTTTCGAGCCAATTAACTGCGAGCTAATACCAACCGGTACAAAGGCCGTCACGTCTGTAGCGGCGGGCTCCTCCGATGCGAGAGACCGGAAATCGATCGTCGATACACCTCTGCCAATACATCTCAC
>DAHXNM010000364.1 GCA_027365375.1 Ferrimicrobium sp.
GTAGAAGTGGTGTGTTCGGGGAGAGGTATCGACCTCCTCCGACGAGACACCACACATCTCTCGATCGAACTCAACAACCTTGCAAACCGAGGAATCTCATTTGTAGCTTGCAACAACTCCCTTCGCCAACGCGCCATTAGCCAGGATGCACTTTTCTCTTATGTGACGATCGTGCCAAGTGCTATCGGTGAGCTCATCAGGGCACAACGCGACGGAAAGGCCTACCTCAAGCTTACCTAGCACCGGAAGTTGAGGACGATCATCGCCTGCACGCACGCACCTGGCTACCATCTATACGGCAATCCTGGGTCGCTCTGAGCGAGCTAGCGAGCCCAATGTGGCGTCCTGGTTCACATGACTCAGAGTTAATGAAGGCATTTCCACGTGTCTCGAGATAGCTAAAACCGGTGACAAATAGCGCGATAGCCTGATTCTCTCACCCAGCTCAAGCAACATAGACGCGTTGTGCACCCAGGCAAGGCGTCTATGTCTGCGTGGCCCATAGGGACCGTTGATCGAACGAGAGCAAAGCCCCGTCTGTAAGGGCTGGGAGGATGTCACATCATGGACTTCGCACTTGGTTCAGATAGAGTGCCATCACAAGCTTGAGCAGGTTTTGTAAGCTCTAATTGCACTCTTGCGCACGCCGCCTTATCATCCTGTCATCCACTACCGTCGCACCTGCGCGCATCGCCAGTTGCTCGACCTGGATGCTCTCCCCTGGAGCCGAGCAACCACTACGTGATCTTGCTCCTCCAGTTAATTGCCTGACACACAACCGTGGCTCAGCTAGACCACGTCTCATGAATGGTCGATTATCTGCGCGAGTCCTTCAAGCTCCCATGCATCCTCTAGCACCTGTTCTGCATGGTGGCAGGCCACGCTATGCCCCGTAGCCACAATCCGCAGCTCTGGGTGATCTACTGAACACTTATCGGTGGCATAGGGGCATCGCGGATGGAACCGACAACCGCTGGGTGGTGATAATGGTGAAGGGAGTTCGCCAACGATTTGGCCAGCCCTGGCCTTCTCACGTTCGATAGCTGGATCAGGAATTGGCACCGAACGCAACAGTCCACGAGTGTAAGGATGCGCCGGACTTGCAAAGACGTCTGACGCACTAGCCAACTCAACCAACTCCCCAAGGTACATAACGCCAATTCTGTCGGCTAAGTAGCTGACGACAGAGAGGTCGTGAGAGATGAGTGCATAGGTAAGCCGATAACGTGCCTGCAGTCGTCGCATCATGTTGAGGACTTGACTACGAATCGAGACGTCGAGCGCGGAGACGGGCTCATCTGCCACAACTAGACCTGGTTCAAGCATCAGCGCTCGAGCAAAACCTACTCGCTGTCGCTGCCCGCCTGAAAACTCATGAGGGTAGCGCTCCACCGCAGAACGCCTGAGCCCCACCTCATCCAGCAATTCGTACATCCGCGCCTCCTGATCTCGAGAACCACCCATATGCTGTACTTTTACTGGCTCAAGCAGTGCAGGCCCTATACGCATACGAGGATCTAGCGAGGCGTAAGGATCCTGGAACATGAGCTGAAAATTGCGTCGAAGCTTCCGCATCTCACCAGATGAACGCGCTGAAATATCCTCACCCTTATAAAGGATCTGACCAGAAGTTGGCCGTTCCAACCCAACCATCATGCGACCAAGCGTCGACTTTCCACAACCTGACTCACCAACGATGCCGATGGTCTCACCCTCATAGAGGGTAAGGTCTATGCCGGACACCGCATGCACGCTACCGACTTTTCTTCGTAACGCACCAGCGAATACATCGTACTCCTTAACTAATCCCTTCAACTCGAGAAGCGGGGTATCTCCAATCGAACGCGCGGCATGCCGATCTTCGGATGCGACTACCGCCGAACGAATTTCATGATCTACCGGAAACCAACACGCATATCGATGCTCATCGCCAACGAGCGCAGGATCTTCGCTGTGACAGCGCTCTTGTGCGAAACGACAGCGCTCGGCGAAACGACAACCTTTGGGAGGATGGGCGAGGTCAGGTGGTAGTCCTGGAATGCTGGCGAGCACCCGTTCGCGATCGTCACCAATGCGAGGAATCGAGGCAAAGAGAGAGAACGTATAAGGATGGCGCATTGCTTCGAACAACCGACCAGTCTCGGCGCTCTCAACGACGCGACCGGCATACATGACCATCACCCGATCCGCACGACCGGCAACGACTCCGAGATCATGAGTAACCAGGATGAGCCCCATGTTCAAGGTGGACTTAAGTTCATCCAAAAGACTAAGGATCTGCGCCTGAATGGTAACGTCGAGGGCTGTTGTCGGCTCATCGGCGATCAGTAGTTCTGGAGAGTTAGCCAACGCAATAGCGATCATGACCCGTTGGCGCATTCCACCTGATAGTTGATGGGGGAAATCGTTGAGTCGTTCCGCAGCAGCTGGGATCTTGACCAAGTCGAGCACCTCAAGCGCTCGTTTACGTGCCATTGCCTTACTCGTCGATTTGTGAATAATAAGCGACTCAGCAATCTGCCAACCAATAGTTTTAGAGGGATTAAGGCTGGTCATCGGGTCCTGAAATACGACGCCAATCCTATCGCCTCGCACTGCACGCATACGAGCCTCGGAGGCGCCCACGAGCTCCTCACCATCGATCTTGATGCTGCCGCTAGCGATCACACCTCCGGCCGGTAGGAGCCGCACGATCGATAGCGCCGTCATAGTCTTGCCGCACCCAGACTCCCCCACTACACCAAGGGTCTCGCCGCGCTCTACGGAAAGACCCACGCCGTCTACAGCTCGCACGACTCCTCGACGCTGACGGATCTCTGTTGAAAGATCAGCGATCTCTAATAGCTTCGACATCTTCTCCCCTATGAATCGAATCCGACACCAAAGCGGTCAAGAGTCCGCAACCAAAGATTCCGATGTCCACCATGAGCATCGGCTCGCATCAAAGACCGCCTTGTGGCTGCAACCGCAAAAGAGCGCAATGGCTCAGGCGGGAACGGCATCGGCTTTGTTCGAACCAGACCGAGATGATCGAACGGTGACCCTTTTGGCTCCATGCGCGCGCACAGAACCTGGGCTGCAAATCGAGTAGCTCCAACACCTAGCCCGGTAAACCCGAGGGCATAGTGGACCTTGCCCTGGTGCCGTGACCCAAAGAACATCGAGAATCTTGTAGAGGTATCAATCGCGCCACCCCATGCATGGCTAAATCGGATACCCTCTAACATCGGGAAAGTTTCAAAAAAGTGGCGAGCAAGCATCAAATGAGTCTTCGGACGCATTCTGAAGGCGGTACTGACTCGGGAACCGTAGTGATAGATAGCATCGTAGCCACCCCAAAGAATTCGATTATCACTAGTGAGTCGGTAGTAGTGGAATAGATTGCCGAGATCAGAGAGTCCCTGGCGCCCGCGCCATCCGATCTCCTCGAGTTGTGACAAAGACAGAGGCTCGGTCATGAGAACGTAGTCGTAGACAGGGACGATAAAACTGGCTACCCTTGGGAGCAACGGAGGGAACGCGTTGGTCGCAAGGATGACCTTCGCAGCACGCAGGGAGCCACTCTGAGCGGTATTAACCTCGACCATGCCTCCCACATCACCCACCCCGGTCACTACAGTTCCCTCATGGATCGTCACCCCGAGCTCGACCGCCACCTGAGCGAGACCCCATGCTAAACGTGCAGGATTGACCAGCGCAGTGCGATTCTTAGTCCAAAGTCCTCCCTGATAAAGCGGCGATCGCACAAGCTCTTGAACTCCGTTGCGATCGAGCACGCTAGCATCGTGGCCATAACCCCTAGCGGTCTCCGCGTACTCGTGCAGGCCGTCGAGCTGCCACGGTTCTGTGGCGATATCTAGCGACCCATTTAGCTCGAAATCGCACTCTATCGAATGGCGGTCAATGAACTCCGCGAGCGCGGTCAAGTTATCGCCACCGAGGCGCTCGAGCTCCTCCATGTCCTCTGGCCATCGACCTAAACCATTATCAAGCCCATGTGTGAGACTCGCATCTACAAAACCGCCATTACGGCCGCTTGCTCCAAACCCAACCCGGCCACCGTCAACGACAACAATCTCCCACTCGGGAAAGCGTTCCTTGATGAGAATGGCGCTCCACAACCCAAGAAAGCCCGACCCTACGATGACCAGATCAACATCGCGATGACCACAAAGCGGTGGACCATATATGGGTGGATCAACCTCATCAAGCCAATGCACCCCATCTCGAGTCCCAGCTAGAGAGCGAATTGCCTCGCGTTCAATATCCAATTCGCACCTCTCTGGTAAGTAGCGGCTGAACTTTCAAGTCGTCCTCCCACCTCATGGCCATGGAGTGTCTAAGCACAACATAGCCCCTACTCGCACCCAAGTTCGGACTCACCGCCAAACTATTTACAGCCGTGACATCTATCAAACAAGATCCGATTCCTCTAGAGGATGACCTCACTCGCAAGGCAACTCGTTGTGCCCAGATGAGTTCCTTGCAATTGTACCATACGTGCACTGTCATCTGTATGCGATCATGGTCGCCCACTCGTTCTTGCGACGGGTATCTGGCAGACGCCAATCTAACGCCGGAGCCTGACCGAACACCTCTACGCCACCAAAGCCTGACCAGCCGAGCTAGATCGCAAGCACACCGTGAACCAGATCCATATACATTCGCATTGGCTCGCAGGGAACCTGGATTGTGGCCAACGAATGGCTCCCGCCAATACACAAGCCAACGAGTACGCGATATCACTACATGATCAGGAATGAATATCGCTTTTCCACCGTCGACGATCGACAATATCCCCCCCTCAGGCCTAGCACTGAACCTACTCTCCCGGAAGGCAATCGCATTCGGGGGCAACTTCGCAATCCTTGTCATCGTACGAACTCTACAAAGACATTATTACCATTTAGGCAAAACTGCAACCGAATCCGAACCAAGATCGAGACTGGCTTAGCTCAGGCGCTCAAGCGCTGGAGGCGACAACCGCGGCAGGACCACATACTCCAAAACTCGGCCCTCCTACCCAAAAAGTTAAAATCAGATGCGGTTCGCGGCTGCATATTGCTGTATCATGACTAGCAACTCAAGGTGAGAGACGACTTAGCACTGCCGAGCTAACGCGTCAAAGCAACCGCTGGGGATGGCCGGTTGAAGGAGGGGCTACGACGGCTATGAAGATTGAACAGTCGAGTGCTGACCCTGTTGCCATTGACCAAAGGATGGGGGCTCTACGGTCTGCCTTCAGCACGTTCATTGCCAACAAACTAGCGGTCGGCAGTCTCATCATCTTGGTTCTCATCATCTTATTCTGCTTCGTTGGACCTCTTGTGTACCACACAAATCAAGTTTCCGCCCAGCTCCTGCTCGAGAATCAGTCGCCATCATCTACCCACATCCTTGGAACGAGTCCAACTGGGCGTGACGAGCTAGGAAGACTAATGCTCGGAGGACAAAGCACGATTGAACTTGGCCTGGCCGTCGGGGTCCTTGCCTCGGCTTTTGGCCTAGTATGGGGGACGATTAGTGGCTTTGTTGGCGGCTTAGTCGACTCGGTGATGATGCGAATCGTAGACGCACTCCTCTCGATCCCCTTCCTTTTCTTCGTAATCTTGCTCGCATCGATCGTTCGACCCACGCTTTGGTTGATCATACTGGTGATATCCGGCGTCAGTTGGCTTTCGACGGCACGACTCGTACGTGGTGAGACCCTAAGTCTGAAAACTCGCGACTACGTGGTAGCAGCTTCTGGATTCGGCGCTCCTCGCTGGCGACTCATTGCCCGCCACATCATGCCCAATGTGCTTGGTGTTCTCGTCGTAAACGGAACTCTGAAGGTCGCCGATGCCATTCTTACCTTCGCAGCTCTCGGATACCTAGGGCTCAGCATCCCACCACCTGCAACCAACTGGGGAGAGATCCTCGCCGGCGGCGTAAATAACATCTTCGACGGGTACTGGTGGCAACTCTGGCCAGCTGCGGTTCTCATAGTTCTAACGGTGCTCGCGGTAAACGTTCTAGGTGATGCCCTTCGAGACGTCGTGGAAGCACGCCTAGCCCAACGATAAAGGATTCGTGATGTCATTACGCCACCGCTACCTTAGCAACAAAGCTGGACGGCAAACCGACTTCGGCACCCGGACTCGAGTTGGCGAGAGGTTCGCATGATTCGCTTTATTCTTCGACGCTGCGGGCAAGCCATCATCACCATCATCGCGGTTTCGATCATCGTCTTCATTATCCTTCATCTCCTCCCTGGTGGCCTTGTTCGCGCTCAACTTGGACAGAAGGCAAGCCCAATACAGGTACATGCGCTAGAGGTGCAAGAGGGCTTACTGAAACCTTTACCTGTCCAGTATCTGACTTGGGCATGGAATGCGCTTAGGGGTAACTTCGGCTACTCCTATAAGCTCAGCGAAAATGTCTCTACCCTGCTCGCTCAGTACGTACCTCGCACCTTCCTACTGGTCGCAGTCTCCTTGCTGTTCGCAGTAGCCATCGCAATACCAATGGGGCTATGGCAGGGCTATCGTCGTAATCGAGCGGACGATCACGCTCTCAGCGCCACCATGCTAATCATGTACTCGATGCCGACCTTTCTCTTAGGGGTAATCCTCATCGTCGTCCTCAACATCTGGTTACCGATCTTCCCTTCAACCGCCTCCAACTTCGGTGGCAGCCTATCGATCGACGCCACCGACCTTGCTCTCCCGATCATCACCCTCAGCCTCGCCAACGTGAGCTACTTCAGCCGCTATATGCGATCCTCGGTGACAGACAATCTGTTAGAAGATTACGTTCGAACTGCGAAATCAAAGGGAGCACGCAATCGGACCGTCCTGCTGCGACACGTGCTCAGAAACTCGCTCAACTCGACCCTCACCCTCCTCGGACTCTCGCTCCCATATACCGTCTCCGGTTCACTCATCGTAGAGGCGCTCTTCAACTATCCGGGAGCAGGTCTGCTGTTCTGGAACTCTGCACAGACTCGCGACTTCCCAGTACTACTCGGGATCGTCCTAATCATCGCAGTGATGACCGTCTTGGGGAACCTAATAGTTGATATCCTCTATGGCGTCATCGACCCACGGGTCAGAGTCCAATAAAGATCCCTCTGCCGAAGTAGTAACGTTACCCCGTAAACGGAGCGTCTTAGCTCAACCAGATGACCACGAGAAGTGTAGGTGGCCGGTGTGCTTGTATGATGCCTTCGCGTAGGCCAAACGAAATGAACCTGACAGCAGGCTCAAGAGGCCGTCCACCGGGCAACCAGTACCACCGCTCTTATCTACAGACGGCGAGACTGTGTCGAGTCTCAGCCTCCACTTACAACAAATAGACACTCGCTTCACACGATTGAAAATCTCGTCAACTCTCGCAAATGCCAGCACCACTACGGAACTCGTGCGATCAGATCCGCTGGTGATGCAACTTGCGCAAACACCCATCGTGTGTAATGCCGGGATAGGCACCACAGCCTCAACCAACGCTAAGAGCCTCGACCCTGTTAGCGCCCGGACGCCGGACGCCTCTCGGAAGATAGCGAGGCTGAACAACAATGACCATAAGCAAAAGGTGCTAGTGGACAGCCCCTACCGCCGACACCACATAGAACGACAAGCAAGTGACGATCAGCAGCCAATTACGAACGACGAGTGGGATGTGACAACATCAGCCACACCCCACTCATACTCGAACAATAAAAACCGCTAGAAGTACCAGCGTGACGGAACTGGATTACCAAAAACCTGCTGAGGGTTCCATCCATGGAGATGATTAGAGACCACGGAGACCTGCCAGTCCCACGTTGGGAACCAGAGCGCAGCAACATGAGATGAGATATAGTTCTCATAGTTGAACAAAGGCTGTAGACCTGGCTGCGTGTGGGTAGCGTTGATCAAACTCTGACCCTTTGTCGAGCTATAACCGCCACCCCAGTAGTTTCCTGATCCGAACATCTGGCCCCCAGTAGGTAGCACATCGCCTTGACCATAGTTCCACAGGAAGGTGCGATAGAGAATGATACCCCAATTGCACGGTCCAGACGAAGGGCAAACACCACCTACGGAGAACATGGTTGACTGAGATTGCGGATCCAAGACGAGGTCAATTCCAGCCGACTTCGCCGCAGTGGCAAACGCCTCAACCTGCGCCTGTAACGTCGGTGTGCCAGTCTGATACATGAACTTCAGGCTCAATGGCTCATTCTTGTGTATACCGGCCCCACACTGGGAGGCTCCAGTACCAGGTTTCGAGCAGATCATCACCCCACTGGAGCCGGTGCTCCATCCGTGTCCCGTGAGCAACGTCTTGGCACCGCTGACCGAATACGGATATGGGTCCTGCTTCTCTTGAGTGGACACATAAGGTGAACCAGGAAGATTCGGAACAGGCCCATAGGTCAGCTGGCCATCACCATGAAGGGTGGCACTCAGATACAGCGGCTCGTTAATCAAGTGTTGAAGCGCCTGACGAATATAGAGCTGTTTGACTAGAGGACCCCAGGTTTTGCTACTGTAACCCAACTCAGCCCATTGCACATAGTCCGTCGCCCACGGCGCAATCGTGTACCCACCAGCCTTAAAGGTTGACGCAAGCTTAACATCACTGAGAGGCAGGTAGCCATAGTCAAGACTGCCATTCCTCAACGCATCCACCTCTGCTGTCTGCGAGGAGAAACTCTCCAACACATATCCGGACAACTTTGGCTTATCTGGACCCGTGAACGCCTTATTACGCGCGAACACTGTCCGGGCGGTGGTTGGATCATACGATTGCAACTTCCAGGGACCGTCGACAACCTGCCAAAGAGGATTACTAGCGTAGGTCGCCAACTTCGAAGACTGGGCGTACAGGAATTTGAATACCGCCTTAGCGCCAGACGTGGTCAGGTCATAGTTGCCGATCTTGCCAGCCAGGGAGGTTCGATCCCAACTCTGTTGAGGCAGGGGCACCACATCGGTCAACTCATTATCGGTGAACCATAACGGGTTCACCGCACTCTTGAGCGTCAAGGTGAATTGACTCGCTGAATCCACCGTGAACTTCGCAACATTGTCTGGGAAATTACCAGGAACATAGGTGGCAATCTGTGATTTGTTCGCCACATACAGATTGTAGAAGAACTGTACATCCCTGGCGGTGACAGCACTACCATCAGACCACTTCCAAGGATTAAGTGTTACGGTAACAGTCCTGTTACCGTTTGAGTAGACCGGCTTCTGACCAATACTGGTGGCGTAGTTGACCACCGGACTGGCTCCGCTACCAGCGACATACAGTGGGCGATACATGCCATACTCAGCATTCTGGTCCCAGGGTTCATAGTTAGCCTCGTTCGGAATTGGAAGCACCCACGAATATGTATCTCCGGTATGGAGCGCATAACTTGCATAGTTCGCCGGAACTTGAGCCGCTGAAGACCCCGACGACGCCGCTCCAGAACTAGCAGAACCACAGGCCGCTGCTATCAGCGACATCCCACCCGCCAACAGACCAGCCTTCAGCCAACCCCCACCTGTCCACATACCCCAACACTCCTCCCTCGCTCTATCAACCCTCTGATGAGCACCCCAATAGCGACCTGCCTCAGATTAACCGAAGCGTCTACCAACATACGACGATACAATCCCAATCTGAATCGCCGAATTCGTACTACTTTATTACTTCTGGAGCCAAACCGCAACCGAATCCGCAGAATATCAAAAAACCCATCCCCACCCGCAAACAACCCCAAAACAGAACAACCCCCCTCGCAAAGAGGGGGGTTGTTAAACGAGCGGCAGTGCCCTACTCTCCCAGGGGGCCTCCCCCCAAGTACCAT